>JAWODZ010000232.1:0-14155 GCA_046483025.1 bacterium | reverse complement strand
CGCCTGATTCCATGGAGGATTCTGTCGATGCAGTCTGAGACGATTCCTTGCGGGAATTCAATTCTGGGAGGTGCTGCCGTCCGGGGCTGGGTGAAAATTCAGGCCTTTTTTTATTTATCCACTAATTTCACCAATTTACACTAATTATTTTTTATTTTTATTTTCTGTGTTGAACTATTCAATCTCTTGATCGAGCCAGGTTTCTACCCTGGTGTGTTTATTATGCGGGGGCTGAGCCCTCGCTTTTTTGCGTCCAGGCCTGCCCTGAGTAATACCAAAGGGGGCACAGCCCCAGGACGATCAAATGTCTTCGTTCGCTTTGCTCGCTCAGGATAACGTCTTCACTCCCTTCGGTCGTTCAGAAAAACATTGTAGAACGGTTAGCCTAAAAAACTGTAAACTTTTTTCAGGACGGCACCTTTTTTTTCTTTAATCTTGAATCTTGAGTCTTGAATCTTGAGTCTTTCCACCATCATTTATGCTAATCCGAAATCCTCAGAATTACATCAGAACAGCAACCATCATCTTGCCTTCTTCCTCCCCTCTTCAACATCCACCCGGAGTAAAAGAATTGCTCCTGTTATAAAAAAGAAGATCAGGGAAATAATACCATAGCGGCTGGATTTAAAGAGTTGACTTGTAAGGGCAAAAACTGCTGGTCCGGCAATGCCGGCAAATTTTCCGCTGATATTGTAAAAACTGAAAAATTCAGCTGATTTTTTTAAAGGAACCATCGAGCCATACAAAGAACGGCTTAAGCCCTGAGTCCCGCCTTGTACTAATCCCACCATAAAGGCCAAGATCCAGAAATGAATTGTCTGGGTCATAAAAAAGGCTCCTATAGTCAGGATTAAATATACCATTAACCCTGAAAGAATTGCTTTCTTGGTGGAGATTATTCCTGCCAGTCTGCCAAAAGCAAAACTGCAGGGAACTCCGATGATTTGTACTAAGAGTAAAGCACCTACCAGATCCAGGGTACCGATGCCAATCTCATTGCCATATGCAGTTGCCATTTTGATTATGGTGCCAATACCGTCATTGTACAGCCAGAAGGCTATCAAAAAAAGAAAAAGCTGTTTATATTTTTTTATATGGCGGAAAGTATTTCGCAGGCGTTTAAATGCAACCTTAAAAGGATTTATATCACTGAGAGTTAGAATTGCAGAAGGTCCGGGAGGTTCAGGTACATGACGTAAAATCGGAAAGGAAAAAATCCCCCACCATATGGCTACACTCAAAAAAGAAAGTTGCATACCAAGAACTGGAATTTCTGCATGATCCCATGACAGAGTGGTTTTGGGTAACAGCCAGATCATAGCAATATTAAAGGACAAAAGCAGACCCCCACCGATATAGCCAAAAGCGTATCCCCGGGTTGACACCTGATCAATTTTATCCGAAGGACTAATATGAGGAAGCAGAGCGTTATAAAAAACTTCACTTCCGGCAAACCCTATATTTCCTAATATGAAAAGTAGTGAGACTAATTTCCAGGTTCCAAACCCAGTAAAGGTTAAAAGTGTAGTTGATGCTACACCTAAGATTATAAAATATTTGAGAAATTTCTTTTTGGAAGAACTGTAATCTGATACAGGACCGAATAAAAGAGAAACCACACTGACAAAGAGCATGGCAATAGATGCTGTATATCCCCATAAGGAGGTTGCAAGATGTTGCTGAGAAGAATCAATATCTACAGTGGCAACTTCTCTGAAAAAAATCGGGAGAACAGCAGCCATTATGGTTGTAGCAAAAGCTGAATTTGCCCAGTCATAAAGACACCAGGCATTTATTATTTTCGATGATTTCAGGTTCAATAATTTACTCAAATATTCTTTGTATATATATTCAATATATTGTATGCCAAAAAAATCTTTTTAAATATACTAAAAATTTTATAAAGGATAAAGTTTTTTGAATTAATTAATTTTATGGGCATATGGCTATATCAGAATATTTGAATCGTGGTATATCATTTGCTTTCTATATAAGGGAAAGAATGAAAGGTATTGATAAAAATTCGGTAATTACTTAAAAAATAATTAATTATAAGAAATGAGTAAATATAAGAAAGATAAAATATATTTCAGAATGAAAACATGTTAATAATATGTATTACATTACTTATAAAAATTTTTTGAAGTTCGGGAAAACAATAGATGATTATTTTCATTGGCTGAAAACCTATTGGCCTCTATATGAAAAATGGGGTGCAGATAATGTAAAAGTGTGGCAGGGAAAAAATAATCGGATCTTTTGTCAGTATAAAGTTAAAAATATTGATCGCTGGATAAAAATGATGACCAGTAAGGAAGCGGAAAATTTAATTTTTTCTTTTAATTCGATTATTGAACCAGATCACTTTTCAGTGAAAATTTTTTTTGAAAAGAATTCTCAGCTAAGAAATACTAAAAATGATATTTCAAATTATAATGCTGCCTGTTTAAGTTTATATAAGAGAGTGGATAAATGATCAAACAAAAAGACAAAAATTTTAATTTCAGAATGTTATTAAGAAATATGACTTTTGGCTCATCCAGAAATCATGATTTCGAAAAAATTCGTAGGAACATAGTGAGTAAAGGAGTTGCAATTGGAGCTCTTCTGGCAGCTTTTTTAGTGCCAATTTTTGGTATTCTTGATTATATTTATAAAACCGAACTTTTTTTTACCTTTATCTATATAAGAACTGCTGTCACTTTATTTTCTATATTAATATATTTTTTGGCAAAATCTTTTTTTAGCCAGCGATTTTCTTATCACCTGGGAGCACTACTTACTTTTGTTGTTAGTGGTTCAATTTCTCTCATGTGTGTTCTTTCTCAAGGCCCGAAAGATCCATATTATGCTGGTATTAATCTTCCATTACTTGGTTTCGGATTACTCTTACCACTTACCTTAAAAGAAAGCATTATTGTGTTTGTTGGCTGCTGGCTGGTGTATTTTATACCTAATTATATAATAATGGAACCATCTGAGACAGCAATTTTTGTAAATAATAATTTTTTTATGATTTCTACTATCATAATTGCCATTGCCGGTTCACAGTTTAATTTATTCTATCGTAGAAAAACCTGGCTTATTAACAAACGACTTCAATCAGCTCATAAAAAATTAAAACAACATACCCATGCTCTTGAAAAACAGATTAAGGAACGTACAAAACAACTTATCCATTCTGAACGTCTGGCAGTGGTGGGACAGTTCTCTGGGGGTATAGCTCATGATTTTAATAATATACTCACAACTATTCTCGGAACCTGCGAGCTTGCTTTGAACAGAGTTTATTTTGATGATACAGTACGTGAGAATTTCAGTACTATTTACAAAGTTGGAAAGGGAGCTGCTAACTTGGTAAAACAGCTTCTTGCATTTAGCAGAAAACAAATACTGCATCCTCAATTAATTAATCTTAATTCAATTATTAAAGAATCTGAAACCATGATCAGCACATTAATTGAAGAAGAAATAGAACTTGTAATAAACTGTAAAGCTCAGTATGACTGTATTTTGAGCGATCCCATTCAAATCGAACAGATTATATTAAATATTATAGTTAATGCAAGAGATGCAATGCCAAATGGTGGTAAACTGACCATTAGTACTGATAATATATCTTTATCCGAATTTTCCTGTAAGGCAGCTAATCTTTCTCTTGAACCTGGAGAATACATACAAATGACAATTACTGATACAGGGAGCGGGATGTCTGAAGAGGTAAAAAGAAAAATATTTAAACCCTTCTTTACCACAAAAGGAAATGGGAAAGGAACAGGACTTGGTTTGGCTTCTGTATACGGAATTTTAAAGCAGAGCAATGGTGATATTGAAGTAAACACTAAGAAAGGCGAGGGCAGTGAATTTATAGTATATCTTCCTTTGAGTAAGAGAGTGGAAGAAGATAAGCAAGGAAATGATGTAAATATAGACATTCCTCAAGGAAGTGAAACAATTCTATTGGTCGAGGATGAAAGTTCAGTAAGGAATTTAACTGCTAAAATGTTAGAACAACAGGGATATAATGTGATACAGGCCAAAGAAGGTATGTCTGCTCTCTCGCTTTTTAAAAAGAATAAAGATAAAATAGATCTATTGATAACTGATGTAATTATGCCTTATCTTAACGGTGTTGATCTGGTAGAAAAAATTATATCAAATCATCCTCAAATAAAAGTTCTTTTTATATCCGGGCATGTTGATTCGATATTAAGAAAACATAATTTACAAAGTAAAGATTTTCCTTTTCTTCAAAAACCCTACACCATGGAAATTCTCGGCGAAAAAGTACGTCAGGTAATAGAACAATAAATAAAAGATTTTTTTAATGTTATAAAATCAATCAATTTTTATAATTAACAGAAATTTTTTTATTTTTTTGATATAAAAATTCCTTTATTTAAATCATTTATAACCAAATATTTACTTATTATGACCCACATAGTATATTAGAGATGGTATATATTTTGCAATATAAGAAAACAATAGTTTTTTGAAATTATTCATAAATTTTTTAAATATGTAGTATGATGAAAACAAATGAATGAAATCCAGACAGATTTTGATAGTTTTAAACAATTAATTGAAGAAATTAAAACCACAAAAGATTTAACTGAATATAAAAGTAATTTCTTCAATTTGATTGATACAATAGCTGAAAAGATTAATAGTTCTACTAATCAAGAATATCTGAAAGAAGAATTTTTTAATATCTGTTCAGGTATGGAATGCAGTCTTATGCATAACCGTACACGAAAAAAACCTTGTGGATATGCTGGTGATTATCTTTTACTAGATTGGATATATACTAAAAAAACAGCTGATAACGGAGTGGGTAAATTATTTGATAAACTTTTTCATTCCTATGAAGCAGCAATTTCAGTACGGAATCGCAAGGAATATTTTAAAAACAAATGTTGTGAATTGTTACAAGAATCAAGTAAAAGAATTGATATACTGGATTTGGCATGTGGCTCATGTCGGGATGTATATGAAATATATCAAAGTTTAACTAATAGTCATAAGATTCATTTTCATTGTGTTGATAGTGACCCCAGAGCTGTTGGATATGCTAAAAAATTATTAAACGGAAAAATTAACAGATATAATATTGATATAAATGTTGCTGATGCATTTCGATTAAAGACAAATAAGAAGTATGATCTTATATGGTCTGCAGGACTGTTTGATTATCTGGAAAGAAGAGTTGCAGTTTTACTTTTAAAAAAAATCTGGAGACATCTTAAGGCAGATGGAAGAATAATATTTGGTAATTTCAGTCCTAAAAATCCAACCCGTAAGGGGATGGAACTTGTCGGGAAATGGTATTTGATACATCGTTCTGCTGCAGAACTTATAGAAATTTGCAGAGAAACAAAACTTCCGGTTTCTGAAATTGAAGTGGAAAGTGAACCCGGTGGTATAAATTTATTTTGTATTTTAAAGAAATAATTTTTTAAATTGGCTTACTATATAAAGAAATCTAAAGAATTCAGATTAAATTATGATTATTGTTCAGTGGATAATTATAGAAAATAAATGTATAGTCGTTACTTAGGGTGTCATCAAGGTAAAAACCTAAGTATTATTGACTTTTTTGTCAACATTTTGTATATTCATAACTATTGAAATGCTTACGGGGACGATTTGGCTTCGACGGGAACAGAATAGCTTGTGAATGCGTGTCCAGGTTCCTGGATCCTGGTAAATCCTCTGGGAATAAAATAATTGATAACTATAATTATGCTTTGGCTGCTTAAATAAAAGCAGCCCGTTCCTTAGCTTCTTTCACCTGTCAAGAGGCTTCTGGAACGTCGTAATGGCAGGTTAGTCAGCATTCATGCCTGGTATATGCTGATGAAGTTTATCAGGCTTTTCCTTTGATATCCTGTTTGCCGGAGATCAAAGGGGAATTTAAATGACAAACTACACACGTAGTATTCCAGGTTTGTCTGTTTTCGGACGTGGGTTCGATTCCCACCGTCTCCACTTGTAATTATGCTGGAAGGAAGATTTTTATTCCTTCCCCTTTTTTCTTTATGTGGAGAAAATACAGATAGATCCCCAAAAATTTTGTTTACATGTGATCAAATATTGAGGAGGAAATTGTGGCTATTAAACGTGATCGCTGGCATAGTCGGACTTCTTTTATCATGGCAGCAATTGGTTCGGCAGTAGGTCTGGGAAATGTTTGGAGATTTCCTTATGTTGCGTATCAGAGTGGAGGGGGAGCTTTTCTTATTCCATATTTTGTTGCTCTTTTTACTGCTGGTATTCCCATGCTTATTCTTGAGATGGGATTGGGTCAGCGGTTACAAAAGGGAGCGCCATTGGCATTTGGCTCGATCCGGAAAGGACTGCAGTGGTTCGGCTGGTGGGCGGCGGGTCTGAGTGCCGGAATTGTCATCTACTATTCTACGGTTCTTTCCTGGTCCTGGGTTTACCTGTGGAACTCTTTTAAGGTTGCCTGGGGAAATAATGCAGAACAATTTTTTATTGATAATGTACTTCAACGATCCGCCGGTCCAGGAGATATGGGCATTCCTATCTGGTATCTGGTACTAGGAATGGTTTTAACCTGGGGTGCGATCTATTTGATCCTGCGTAAAGGAGTACATAATGTGAGTAAGGTGGTTATGGTTACAGTCCCTTTACCTATAATTCTGCTGATAATTCTTTTAATACGGGGACTTACACTGCCTGGTTCTCTGGAAGGAATTAAATACTACCTAACTCCGGATTTTTCTAAGCTCACAGATCCGACAATCTGGCTTAGTGCCTATGGTCAAATATTTTTTACTCTTAGCCTGGCCTCTGGTGTGATGATCGGATATGGGTCTTATCTGGGCAAGAAAGCTGAAATTACCAATAGTGCTCTGATTACTGGACTTGCAAACTGCGGAACCAGTTTTCTTGCCGGTTTTGCAGTGTTTTCAATGTTGGGGTACCTGGCTCAGGTTCAGGGATTGCCTGTACCGGATGTAACAGAAAGCGGTACCGGGCTTGCATTTGTGACCTATCCCACAGCAATAACCACCCTGCCGGCACTTAACGGTTTATTCGGGGTCATTTTTTTTATTACCCTTCTTACACTGGGTATTGATTCTGCATTTGCTCTGCAGGAGGCTTTTACCACTGGTTTTCATGATAAATGGAAAATACCCCCGGAAAAATTGGCCCGGGGATTTGTTCTGATAGCTTTTCCTGTGTCACTTATTTTTACTACCCAAAGTGGATTCTACTGGTTTGATATTGTTGATAAATGGATCTGTGATTTTGGTCTGGTGGTGGCAGGGATGATGCAGTGTTTGGCAGTCGGGTATCTTTACAGAGTACAGGATTTTCGGGCTTATCTTAACAGTATTTCAGAAGTACGGTTAGGCAACTGGTGGGTTATTGCCTTACGATACATTACTCCTTTGGCACTTCTGATAATTCTTATAATTAACCTTCGCTCTGAAATAATTGCAACCTATAATAATTATCCCAGATGGGCAACGGTTGTTGGAGGCTGGGGAACTCTGGCATTTTTTCTTATACTCGGATTCTTTTTGTGGCGAAGTAAAGGCAAAGAGTAAAAAGAATACTTGTCAGGATTTTATAAATTTTTAGAATAAGCATGAGAAATTTATATATAAGGGGAATGGAAGATGGAGTAGAGAAAATGGAGAATAAATAAGACAATAATGAATAGCAATGGGAAATAGTAATGAGTGATTGAATGAAAACTCTAAAAAATGTCATTCTGAGTCGTTTTTTGATGAAGAATTTTTTGTTAATTATAAAATTTATAACAAATTTGATATTTAAAACTTAAGGAGCTTATCATGCCTGTTTCAGCCTGGTTAATGTTGATATTTGGATGTGTGGTGATTTATGGTGGACTAGGTTATTGTCTTTATATTGCCCGCCGGAACAAAAATAATAGTAATGAGTAAAAGCTGTTTTTTATTAATGTATAAAAAATAATCAAGTGAGTTAATACAATGATTGAATCGTTCCTGAAATCTATAGTAGATATTGCTAATATTTATATCTGGGAATCACCAGGTGCTTTACCCTGGCTGGTGGTCTTGTTGTTGGGAACTGGGATTTATATTACCTTCCGTATGAAGTGGATAAACTTTCGGAAATTTGGTCATGCAGTTAATGTGATTCGGGGTCAGTACGATAATCCGGAAGACGAAGGAGATATAAACCATTTTCAGGCTCTGTCCACTGCACTTTCTGCTACTGTAGGTGTAGGTAATATTGCCGGTGTGGCTCTGGGAATACATTATGGTGGACCTGGTGTTATTCTTTGGTTGTGGATATCCGGGCTTTTCGGAATGACCCTGAAGTATGCTGAATGTACATTATCACTACATTACCGAACTTTTGATGAAAAGGGTAATGCTTCCGGCGGTCCTATGTATTCCATTGAAAGAGGACTAGGGGAAAAATGGAAATGGATGGCTATCCTTTTTGCAGGGCTGACAATTATCAGTACCTTTGGGATTGGCTGTATGAATCAGTCTAATACTGTGGCAGTAAGTGCCGCCAGTGACTTTAATGCCCCTGACTGGATTGTAGGTTTGATTCTTGCTCTTTTAGTTGCTCTGGTCATTCTGGGGGGGATTAAACGGATTGGAGCAGTTTCATCCAGACTTTTACCAACCATGGCTGTTATTTATGTGCTGGGAGCTTTGTTTATCTTAATTACACATATTCAGGAACTTCCAAGACTGTTTATAACTATTGTTACTGAGGCCTTCAGACCCAAGGCTGCTTTTGGCGGTACTGCAGTAGGTATGTGGAATCTTACTTTACTCTGGGGGATCAAGCGGGCATTATTCTCAAATGAAGCAGGAATGGGCAGTGCACCTATTGCTCATGCTGCGGCTAAAACCAAAGAGCCGGTGCGAGAAGGTTTGGTAGCTATGGTGGGACCTTTTGTGGATACGCTTCTGGTTTGTACCTTAACCGGTCTGGTTATTGTACTCACCGGTGTCTGGGATACAAAAAAAACAGACCTTCAGACTCTGAATGTAAATAAAATTATTGTTTATCAGAATCCTGATTATGATATTAATGACCGTTCTCTCCATACTTCGGAAGGTGATTCTTTACAAAAATTTATGGGAACTGCTCGGGTAGACAGTGGTAAAGCGGAGAAACTTATTTTTGTTTTCAATGATGGTCTGGTGGATGCCCCTTTACTTTTAAAAGACGGAAAACCTTATACCGGCAATATACTGATTGAAAATAGTCAGGTCATGAATGGACAAGGAGAGTCATTAAATCTGGATATAACAGGGAAAATGCTTCAGAACAGTTCAGCCCTGACTGCCTTTGCTTTTCAGAGAGGGTTTAAGAAGATAGATAAATTCGGCAACCTTATAGTAACTATCTGTGTGTTTTTATTTGCCTTATCAACAATTATATCCTGGTCATACTATGGTGACAGATGTGTTGAATATCTTTTTGGAGTTAAGTATGTAATTATTTATCGTATTATTTTTGTGGGATTTACATATCTGGGGGCTGTACTTGCGTTGGAAACGGTCTGGGCATTCGGGGATATGGCTTTGGGATTAATGGTAATACCAAATTTAGTCAGTGTACTTTTGCTTTCTCCCAAGCTTGTTCCACTCACTAAGGATTACTTTTCCAGGAAACACAAGAGATTTAAGTAAGAAGAGGGGATTATTACTAAGGATTTTATTTCAGAGACGTACCCTAAACTATTTTACAACCCCATATTTTATTAAAGCTCTGTTCCGGGATTATAAAAAGTAGCAATGTAAGACTACTGATATTAATCTAAACAAAATATCCCCAATGACTTAGAGAATTTAAGTCGGATAAGAATTAATTTTAGTTTATATGTAAAAAAAGCCGGACATGCAGGTGTTATTCGAACTGATAAAGAAAATTGCTGATTTTATCTGGGGACCACATATGCTTGTTTTTATTTTAGGCAGTGGTCTTTATTTTTCTTTTCGTTTAAAAGGAATTCAGTTTTCACAATTTTTACTGGCCCTGAAGTCAGTATTCACATCAGGGAAAACAGTCGGAGAAGGCAATATTACTTCTCATCAGGCCCTGATGTCTGCTCTTTCAGGAATTATTGGCAATGGCAATATTGCTGGTGTGGCAACAGCTATTGCAGTCGGTGGTCCGGGTGCAGTTTTTTGGATGTGGATGTCTGCTCTTCCCCTGATGGCAACCATGTATTCGGAATCTTTATTAGGTTTTTTGTATCGAAGAAAAGATGAAGATGGTACTTTTTTAGGCGGCCCCATGGTGTACATTCAAAAGGCTCTGAGGTGGAAGTGGCTGGCAGTCTCCTTTGCTTTTTTTATGGCATTAAAGACCTTGCTTGCCACTACTTCGATTCAATCCAATTCCATGTCCATTGTATTGAACAGTCAATTCAACATACCACATCTTTATTCCTGTATTCTGATTGCTTTTCTTACCTGGCTGGTTATTATCGGAGGATTAAAGACCATTGCCAGAACTGCAGAGGTTCTTGCGCCATTTATGACATTATTTTATATTTTTGGCGGGCTTGTGGTAATTTTTCTGAATGCCGTAAACCTGGGGGCTGTAATCAGTGAAATTTTCACCTATGCTTTTACAACTAAAGGGGTGGTAGGAGGATTTGCAGGTGCAAGTATGTTGATGGCACTGCGTTACGGTGCTGCCCGGGGGGCTTATAGCAATGAGGCCGGAACCGGATCAGTTGCTATTATGCACGCAACTGCCAGGACTAATGATCCCAGGCGTCAGTCTCTCATAGCTATGATGGGAGTTTTTATTGATACCATTTTATGTACTATCACTGCTCTGGTTATTCTTACTGCCGGCACCTGGACCGGCGATTTAAACAGTACTGCCCTCACCTCAGCGAGTTTTTCAACTAAGTTCGTCCATGGTCACTGGATCGTTTTAGGGGCATCCCTGTTATTTGGTTATTCCACTCTTATTACCTGGTGTTTTTATGGTGAACAAAGTGCAGCTTTTCTTTTTGGTGATAAGATAAAAAAAAGTTATCGCTGGTTGTTTTGTCTGGCCATTTTGGTGGGAGCTACTCCTGATGCAGAAAAAATATGGAGTATGGGTGATCTGTTCAATGGTATGACTGTTATTATTAACCTTATTGGAATCGTTGCCTTGAGTTCGGTTGTGGTTCGATTTACCTTTAATAGTAAATGGAGGAAATAATTAATGTTACAAGAGAGAGGAAGTTTTAGTAAAATTGGTTTTATTTTAGCTGCTGCCGGTTCAGCAGTTGGCTTGGGAAATCTATGGAGGTTCCCATTTACAGTGGGAGAGAACGGGGGAGGAGTGTTTGTGTTAATGTATTTACTTTCCATAGTTATTATTGCCATTCCTGTACTTTTAGCAGAAGCCTCCCTAGGGCGTTATACAAATAAAAATCCCATTGGAGCATTTACCTTGATAAAACCGGGTAGTTCCTGGCCTTTGGTAGGATTATTAGGGGTGATTTGTGCATTTATGATACTTTCTTTTTATGCAGTTATTGCAGGATGGACACTTGCCTATTTTGTTAAAGCTGTAACTGGACAATTTACTACTATAAACCCGGAACAAGCAGTTATGAGTTTTAGTTCTTTTACTTCCAATGCCTGGCTTCAACTTGGGTTGCTTGCAGTTTTTATTATCCTTACAGTATGGGTTGTTTCAGGCGGTGTCTCTGGCGGTATTGAAAAATGTTCTAAGATTCTTATGCCTGTATTACTGGGAATTTTACTACTGTTACTGATACGCTCTCTGACCTTGAAAGGAGCATCCAAGGGAATAGTGTTTTATCTTAAGCCGGATTTCAGTGCTTTTAATTTTAAAGTTGTCATTGCTGCCATGGGGCAGGCGTTTTTCAGTATGAGCCTGGGGATGGGAACCATGATTACCTATGGTTCTTATGTCGGCAAGAAAGACAATCTCCCCTCATCCTGTGGATGGATAGCTTTTTTTGATACTTTTATTGCTTTAATGGCAGGATTTATTGTTTTCCCGGCAATATTCTCTCAAGGAATGGATCCTGATCAGGGCTCCGGAGTTATGTTCAATGTACTTCCTGTACTTTTTTCCAAGATGCCGGGGGGCTCTATTTTCGGGTCCTTCTTTTTTCTGCTTCTCTCCATAGCAGCCCTTACCTCCACCATTTCTATTCTTGAAGTCCCGGTTTCTTATTTAATAGATGAAAAGAAGTGGAATAGAAAAAAGGCAGCCATACTTATTGGTTCAATTGCATTTATTATTGGCATTTGTTCAGCTCTTTCCAATGGCGGATCTGAATTTTTTTCTAGTTTACCAATTATTCACATTGGTTTTCTTGATCTCTGGAATAAAATATGGGGAAATGTCGCTCTCAGTGTGGGAGCTTTATTAGAAGCAGTTTTTGTTGCATATGTCTGGAAAACTCATAAAGCCGTAAAAGAGATTGAGTTGGGAACAAAGAAATTTACCTTGGCAAAGCCCTGGAGTATATTAATAAAGTACATTGTTCCTGTATTTATTATTTTAATTTTAATAGGTTATTTTATTTAACTCAGAAAATGAATTTTTAAGTCAGTAAAAAATGGATTATTTTACTAAAGTAACTTGACATTGGTATAATTTTATATATATTATATATGTTGATTTATATCGCGGGGTGGAGCAGTAGGTAGCTCGTTGGGCTCATAACCCAGAGGTCGGAGGTTCGAATCCTCCCCCCGCTACTATATTTTTTTCGAAAATACTATTATTGCTATCCTATTTTTTTGATTTAATAACCAATACTCTATATAATAATAAAGATATGCTACAATGTATCCTTGAATTTTTATTATATTGTTGAAGAATAAAATTAAATTATCTTTTTATAATTAGTTGATTGCTATTATAACATCTACAATAAAAATATTAATAGTTGATGATGAAAAAAGTATTGGAACAATTAGAATTAAAGAAAACTGTGAAACATTTAAGGGCTGTGCTTGCTGATCAATATCCATTTGAAGATATTATAGCAGTCAGCACTCAGATGAGGAAAAACTGTTCAAATCTCTGACTGGCCTGTACCAGTTTTATACAGGGCCAAGTGGGGTTGGTAAAGAACTGGTCACTTTGGCAGTACATCATTTGAGTAGTAAAAAAACAATCCTTTTGTACTCATTAACTGTGGTAGATTTCCTGATGCGCTTCTTGATAGTGAGCTTTTGGGACATTGTAAAGGTGCATTTACTGGAGCAACTGTGAATAAACAAGGACTAATAGAAGAGGCCAGTAAAGGCATTCTTTTTTTGGATGAGATAGGTGAAGCTCCTTAAGCTCTGCAAGTAAGGCTCCTAGGTTTTCTGGATAACGGTAAGTTCAGACGAGTTGGGGAAGTCAAAGAGCGCAATAGTGATGTTCGCATTATTGCAGCCACAAATAAAGATTTAAATAGTTATATTTAAGATTAATAGTAAAGAAAAACAGCAAATCTTTAAATGTGAAAGAATAGAATATATCTTTTTTATTCGAGAATAAAATTAAACGGATTGTGAGGCGTTTTATTATAAAAAACTCCATAATGAATATGCGGGGAAGTGGATTTTCCACTATTACCGGTTAACCCAATTATATCCCATCGTTTGACTTTTTGTCCTTTTTTAACTAAAATTTTTGATAGGTGAGCATAGAGAGTTCTGTATCCAAAGCCATGATCAATTAATATGAATTTTCCATATCCTTTGTTTTTTATAAAATCTTTTCTGATTGCTACTACTTTCCCTGCCCCAGTTGCTACTACTTTAGTACCAATTTCTGTACAGATGTCAATTCCGGGGTGATCAACAATTTTATTGGTAAAGGGATCTTTTCTTTTTCCAAAAGTTGATGAGATCCATCCTTTTCTAATAGGTTTAATGGAAGGAAAGTGTGATATTTTATCCATACGTGAGTAAATACTTCTTTTTACATGAGATATACTTTTGCTGAGATGATTTATCTGATTTTCGATTTTCGACAATTCCAGCTCAGTTTTTGTTAGGGCCTGATCCCGGAATATTTCGATATACGTATCAAGGGAAGCGGGGGCCAAATCCCGGCGCAGCATGAAAAGCAGTTCTCCGAATTGGATATCGATAAACCGGGTATCGGTGAAAACCCTGCCTTCGAAGCG
>JAWODZ010000175.1:0-3491 GCA_046483025.1 bacterium | reverse complement strand
CCGGCCAATGCTATGGACACATTTATAGAATCGGCAGATATCTTAAAAAATGAATCTTATGGTTTCATTATAATTGGAAGAGGACAGGAAAAGGAACGTCTTAAATCTCTTTCTGAATCCCTGTCCCTGGAAAACATATTATTCCTTGACCCGGTTAAAAAAGAATACCTGCCTGGCATATTACCTGTGTTTGACATACTATACCTTGGATACAAAAACAGTGAGTTATACAGATACGGTATTTGTCCGAATAAATTATTTGATTATATGATGGCTGCCAGGCCCGTGATAATCGGACTGGGATATTCCTACAGTGTAATTGATACCTCAGAATCAGTGTTTCAGATTGAGCCCGGTAACCCGGAACAACTTGCAAATGAAATCCGTAGAATTAGCTCTACAGATGCTGGAACCCGGAAGACGAACGCCCTGAAGAGCAGGGAATATATTAAAAAACACCACTCTTATGATGTCTTAACAGACAGATTGCTTAATATAATAAATGGAAAAGACTGAACAGGAAAATATAAGGGTGAGGTATCTAAAACGTGACTCCGGTCAGGCAAGCAAGTGCTCATATAAAGAAGCTCTTTACAGTTTCAATCTTACATGTGAAAGGGAACGTATCTACCAGAAAAAGATTCTAAAACATTTCAGGGATAAGGTTTCTGAAATAAGATTCCTGGAAATAGGGGCCGGATTTGGCTATAATCTGCATTTCATTGCTCGTATGGGCATACCATGGGCTAATATCTGGGCAAATGAATTACTTGACAACAGGATAAAGGCACTGGAGCAGTCTTTTCCAACAATTAATATTATTCCGGGGGATGCCCTGGATATTAACGAGAACCTGAAATTTGATCTAATACTTATTTCAACAGTCTACACTTCAATACTGAATAATGAATTGAGAAGAAACATATCTGAAAAGGCACTAAACCTGCTTGAAAATGGAGGAATGATACTTCTATATGATTTTATATATGACAATCCCGGGAACAAGGATGTGAAAAGCATAAAAAAAAAGGATATCAAGTCATTATTCAATGAGGCCGCCGGGATAGAGTTCAGTTCAACCACACTGGCACCGCCAATTGGAAGAAGAATCGGCAATAGTTATAATATTATTAATAATTTGTTTCCCTTTTTGAGAAGCCATTTAATAGCATCAATATATAAATAGAACATTTGTCTGCCAGTTTTACTATTTTTGATAATTATTAATTAAGCCTAATATGATACCTTTCTCCCCACCACGCATAGACCAGAAAATAATTGACGAAGTGGTTGACACTCTTCGTTCAGGCTGGATTACTACCGGACCAAAAACAAAGCTGTTTGAAAAGAAACTGGCTGAATTCTGTGGTGTATCATCAGTGCTGTGTATCAGCTCTGCTACCTCAGGTTTACACATGATATTAAAATGGTATGGAGTTAAGGAAGGTGATGAGGTTATTTTACCAGCATATACATATTCAGCAACAGCAAATGTGATAATTCATGCAGGGGCCAAACCTGTTTTTGTTGATGTCAAATCCGATGATCTCACAATTAATATAAAAGAGGTAGAAAAAGCTATAACCAGCAGAACAAAAGTTATTATACCTGTTGATTTTGCAGGGTATCCGGCCGATTATAACGGTCTAAATGATCTCGTTCACAGAGATGATGTTAAAAACCTGTTCCAGGCAGAATCCGATTACCAGAAGAAGCTCGGACGTATATTAGTACTCTCAGATTCTGCTCATTCTCTGGGAGCAGTCTATTACGGTAAAAGAACGGGAAGCCTGACGGATATATCAGTTTTCTCCTTCCACGCAGTAAAAAACCTCACAACCGGCGAAGGAGGGGCAATAGCCTTTAATATGCCTTCACCATTTGACAACAACGATCTTTATAACTTTTTTAATGTTTATGCCCTTCATGGTCAGGATAAAGATGCTCATTCCCGGAATTCAAAAGGAGGCTGGAAATATGATGTACTGACAGCCGGATTCAAAGCAAATATGACAGATATACTGGCATCAATAGGACTGGTTGAAATTGACAGGTATGAGAAAGACACTTTAAAGAAGTTTAATAAGATCTTTGATAAATATACGAACGAGCTGAGTAAACATAAATGGGCTGAATTACCCGTATACATATCATCGAACAAAATATCCTCGTACCACATTTACCCATTAAGAATAAAGGATATCAGCGAAACACAGAGAGACAGCATCATCCAGAAAATATTTGATAAAGGTGTTTCTGTTAACGTTCACTTCAGGCCTGTTCCGTCATTGACATTCTATAAAGACATGGGCTATGATATTAATGATTATCCTGTTTCCATGGATGCTTACCAGAGAGAAATAACTCTACCGGCATTTTATGACCTGACTGATAAGGATATGGATCTTATACTGAAAGCAGTCATAAGTTCAGTTGAAGAAGTTATTAAAAAGTAAATGATAAGGTTTTTTGATCTTCTGATCTCCATTACAGGTATACTGATCTTCTCCCCCGTAATATTGATTATTTCTCTAATAATACCTGTAGAATCAAAAGGAGGTGTTTTTTTTACCCAGCCAAGGGTAGGAAAAAATGGTAAAATATTTACTATCTACAAGTTCAGAACGATGGTCATCAACTATCCAAAAAAGCTATTACTTACAACAGACAATGACACCAGAATAACTAGAATGGGCTTATTCTTAAGATCTAAAAAACTTGATGAATTACCTCAACTGTTTAATGTTATAAAAGGTGAAATGAGTATCGTTGGGCCCCGACCCGAAGTACCTGAGTATGTGAATTATTACAGCCCGGAGCAAAAAGAAATATTAAAAGTAAAACCCGGGATCACAGATCTTGCTTCAATAGAATTCTCTAATGAAAGTGAATTATTAACAGAGCTTGATAATCCCGAAAAATACTATATCGAAAACATCATTCCTCAAAAAATTGACCTCAATATGGAATATATCAGAAACAGGTCATTAAAAAATTATTTCCGGATTATTTTTCAAACCTTAAAAACCATTCTTAAGTGAACTTGTCCGTATTTATAAGAAAATATAATTTATCTTTTTTATTTTTTCTTGTAAGTGTTTTTTTGCTCTGTTTTAGCCGGAAGCTGTTTATAATCTCATTATGGCCATGGTTTTTCTTCTGGATCGTTGAAGGGAACTACAGGAAAAAAATAAATAAGTTTACTTATCTGAAAGGAAAATGGGCTATCATTTTGCTCCCCTCTTTATTTGTTGTTTTTGTTTTGAGTATGCTCTGGTCATCTAATATTGATCACGCAACAGCCAGCCTGGGAGAAAAATTATCACTGGTATTAATCCCATTCTTTGTTGTATTCAGTCCAGGCGACAATCAGGAGAGGCATTGTAATCTGGTAAAAAAAGCATTCATTGCCGGTCTGACATGTAGTTCAGTATTTCTGCTAATATTAGCCCTGAGTAAAGCATTATCAGTTGATAATGGGGTAATAAATT
>JAWODZ010000069.1:0-37654 GCA_046483025.1 bacterium | reverse complement strand
CTGCCCTGGGCTACCTTCTTTCCCATCTCCCGCGGATCGTGAAGCGTTCATCGGATCTGATGATATATACTCTGGGTATGATACTCTTTAACGCCGGTCTCTCCATACACTTCGGGTTTTCCGTGCTTCTTGCGGCCCTCACCATGGGAGTAACGGTGGAGAACTGCAGCAGCAGCGACGTGAAGTTCTTCGGCGCAGTGGAGAAGGTGGAGTCGCCATTCTACGTGCTGTTCTTCGTTTTTAATTCAGTTATTAGCAATTAGAACCTAGAAATTAATTCTCACCCATCACCCAACCTCCAATACCCCTTGTCCGTTCTCTATCCTCTGTCTTCTGACCACTGACTTCTGGTTTTTCTGTCTTTGGTCTTCTCTTAACACCATCTCTTTATCTCTCCCTTCGACCAGCTCAAGACAGGCCCTCAAGGGAGAGAAAATGTCTGATCTTATCATTATTAATTATTCATTATTAATTATTCATTACCAAAGTCTCTTGCGTCTTGATTCTTGCTTCTTGCTCTTATCCCCACATTTCCTTTTTCGGATCTCTGGTCATAAGGTCATATACAGCCTGTTTAGGATCTTTATTCTTAAAAAGAACTCTGTAAACTTCTGTAGATATAGGCATCTCGACTTTATATTTTTTTGAAAGATCATAGACAGATTTAGTGGTGCGGACACCTTCTGCAATCTGAACCATCTCTTCTGTAATTTTTTTTAACTTTTTACCTTTTCCTATCTGCTCCCCGACATAACGGTTACGGCTGTGTTTACTGGTACAGGTAACAATTAAATCTCCCATACCTGATAATCCTGCAAAAGTATTTTTATTAGCTCCCATAGCCCTACCCAACCGTGTAATCTCAACAATACCTCTGTTAAGCAGAGCAGCTTTGGTATTATCCCCGAAACCCACTCCATCACTAATGCCAGCCGCAATAGCAATAACATTTTTAAAAGAACCTCCCAGTTCAACGCCGACAATATCTGAATTAGTATATACTCGGAAAGAAGGACTCATAAAGATTTCCTGAATTACACAGGCTGTTTCAAAATTGGTTGAAGCCGTAACTACTACAGTTGGCAGGCCTTTTCCAACTTCTTCTGCATGACTGGGGCCGGATAATATTGCTATTCTGTCCTTACTCATATCAGGAATAGTCTCCTGAAAAACTTCGGACATTCGCATTAAAGTATCATTCTCTATTCCTTTACTGGCACTAACCAACAGACTGTTATCTGCAGAAAAATGAGCAAGTTTTTCACACACTGATCGTACCACATGAGATGGCACTACAATAAGAATTATATCTTTATCGTATACTGCAGTTTTCAGGTCAGAGGTTACCTGTATCTTTTCAGGTATCTTAACCCCTGGAAGAAAATCCGGATTATTTCGTGTTGAACTGATTTTCTCAGCCCTTTCTTTGAAAAACTCCCAGAGAAATACATTATGCCCATTTTTAGAAAGAAGCACTGATAAGGCTGTACCCCAGCTTCCTGCACCCAAGACAGCAATATTCTTGACATCTTTACTTGAATCAGTCATTTCCCTTAATCCTTCTTTTCACCTAATTTATTCTCTTTGCCTTGTAGTAACCGTTTAATGTTCGACCTGTGGGTATAGAATACCAACAGTACAACCACAACTGCAAGGATCATTATGGGGACAGGAATGTCAACCTTGAAAAAGTATTTCCGTATAATGACCACCAATCCAAAAATAAAGCCAGCACTTAAAGAACCCAGCGAGACATAGCGAGTAAGGAAAACCAGTAAGGTCCATACCACAAATGCTATCAGGGAAGCTACCGGAGCCAGAGCCAGGAACACTCCAAAAGCAGTTCCCACTCCTTTTCCCCCTCGAAATCCGGCAAACACTGTCCAGATATGTCCTATAATTGCACTGAAACCGACAATTATTTTGATGATAACTGTATCCAACGGAACAGAGAATGCTATTGGTGCTATTAAAAGCACGGCTAATAATCCTTTTGCAATATCTACTGTTACCACCACCAGACCTGATTTCCAGCCCATTACCCTGAAAACATTGGTAGCTCCTGCATTTCCGCTGCCGTGATTTCGAATATCATCCTTCATGAGCAAACGGCTGACAATTACGGCAGTGGGAAATGAACCGGCAACATAACCGAGAATTATTACTAATAAAATGTGTACCATGGAAACCTTCTTTATTAAATATTCATTTTTTTAGGTCACTCTTCCCATTTCTACCGGTTTCTCTCCCACAGCTTTCAGTTCTGATAACACCAAAGGTGCTTGTTGATTCGAGACAATAATTACATACCCAATCCCGCAATTAAAAACTTTCCTCATTTCCTGATCTGAAATCTCGCCTTTTTTCTGGATGAGTTTAAACAAATCCGGCATCTCCCAGCTGTCCCAGTCCACCTCAATTTTACGACCCTCAGGAAGTATACGCCTGGTGTTACCATAAATTCCACCTCCGGTAATATGAGACAAACCATGTATATCAAACTTTTGAAGCAGGGATAAGATAATCTGCAGGTAACAGCGGTGAGTCCAGAGCAGAGCCTCTCCGACAGTTGTCCCCAACTCATCGATATGGGAATCTATTGAATAACCCGCAAGGTCGAATAACACTTTTCTGGCCAGCGAGTACCCGTTGGTATGCAGTCCGGTGGAAGCAAGGCCGATAAGCCGATCTCCTTTTTCGATTCTGCTTCCATCAATAACTTTTTTTCTATCCACCACTCCCACAATTGTACCCACCAGATCATAATCACCTGATTGATAAAACCCGGGCATCTCCGCCATCTCCCCTCCTATCAAGGCACACCCGGCTGCTTTGCAGCCCCTTGCCATTCCCGAGACTATTTGTTCTATGATATCAGGACTGAGCTTTCCGGTACCGATGTAATCCAGAAAAAAAAGCGGTTGGGCTCCCCCAGCCAGAATATCATCAATACAATGATTGACCAGATCTTCACCAATAGTATCATGTTTATCTGCCAGAGATGCTACTTTTAACTTTGTCCCTACTCCGTCTATAGAGGATACTAATATGGGATCATCCATATCAATATCCCGGAGAGAAAAAAATCCGCCAAATTTACCAATGTCAGTCAGCACCTTATCCGTAAAAGTGGAACGGGCCAGGGATTTTATCCGATCCACTGCTTCTTCTCCTGATTCAATATCCACCCCTGCACTTTTATAATCAACCTTCTTTTTTGTCATATATTTTCCTTTTGTGCTATTTGGTTTCGTATCTTTTCAAAAAACTCTATCACCGGCTGGGAGGTATAATCCGGGAAAGTCCACTTCTCCGGCCAGAAATGACCGTGTCGGTACTGCAGCTGCAGATCACCATAGATCCCCTTACCCAGGTAAATTCTGTGGGCAAAATCTTTGGCTGATGCAATAACCACCTTGGCACTGGTAAGATATCCCGGATCCAGATTTATTCTTCTTTTTCCTTTCACTGCAAAAGTTTTCTCAACTGCATTAGTCTTGTTTTTCATATCCGCAAGAAAATCCGGCATTTGCAGTTTTAGAAAACTCAAAAAAAACTTCCTGAGTCCGATCCCCATCTCCTTGGTATAGTAATCAGTATAATTAAAAGAGTAGGTTTCCGACCTCTCATCTACCTTACCCATAATTGCTTTCAGTGCCGATATTACGCTTTCCAAATCTACTTGTTTGGAAAAAGTAACAGCACAGATGGGTTGAACCGGTTTTACTTGTCTGATCTCAGCCATATCTTCTTTTTTAAATTGATTACAGTTAAAATTTCCGTATTTTCCAACCTTTAAACTTTGGAATTATCTGGTTTTAATATGAGAAATTCATCTGCAAATGTCAAGAGAATATATTTTATTTTTGTTTGACATTGATTACTGATTTTTCTAATATATATTATACATCATTTATTTTTATAAATGGTTTTGGTTATTCAAGATCAATTTTGCTAAGAAGATTAATGCTAATCCTAATCGGGTTCAAAACCCTGTCAGGATTAAATAAAATACATGCAAAGTAGAGTATATTAATATGATTTATATAACAAGTTTAATAAATTATTTCAAATTAAATTATCTAAAAAGTATAAGAAGACATAAGGATCTTTTGATATCTTGGAATTCGGTTTGGAAAGTAAAAAATATATATCCAACAGATGAAAAAAAAATTTTTAATATATTTTTAACCTATATTGATAAGTTATTAAAAAATGAAAATACTATTGAGTTAGCTTTCTTAATTTTCAGTGATATTTTTAATGAAGAAAATATAAAAAAATATATAGAAGAGATACAAAATCTGAAGTATAAAGAGAATGACGAAAACAAATTGAAGAGAAAAGAACTATTGGGAATTTTTGAAGAAATGTTAAATATACATCAAAAAAATAATGAGATAAAAATATGAAACAACTACAAAATTTAGATCCAAATTTGGAAAAAAAAATAAATGACACTCTACATTCTGAATCAAAATTAGTAAAAAAAATATTAAATTTGATAATTAATGATATTAAACCTCCGTTTACTATTTCCATTGATGGGGATTGGGGCACTGGTAAAACAACAATAATGCGTTTACTTAAAAATTCTTTGGAACAAAAAAAGTTAAACTATCCTACATTTTGGTTTAATCCATGGGAATATAAAGAGTCAAATGATGTTGTCCTTGCTTTCCTACAGAAATTAGCACAAAAATATACTAAAGTAACAGGTCAGAAAACCGAAAAAATTGGAAAATTTTTTAAACTTCTATTCCTTGCTGGCATTGATGTCAGTGCACGATTAATTAGTAATGGCAATCTATCAGCATCAATTATTAAAGAAAATGAAAAAATATTAAAAGAAGATTTAAAAGAATGGCAAAATTATCATGATATTATTAAAGAAATTAAAAATGAATTTGTAGGACTATGCAGTAGTATTAGTGAAAAGTATGGAAATAAATCACTAATAATATTCTTAGATGATTTTGATCGATGTTTACCGGATGACACAATCAAATTATTAGAAGCAATCAAAAATTTATTCTGTACAGTAGATGATGAATATAATAAGCCATCAGTTATATTTATTTGTGTTATTAATACTCAGATAGCACAAAATTTTATTAAAAAACATTACCATTTAGAAGATGAAAAAAGTAATTATTCTTTAAATTATTTTATATAAATTAATAAATACTAATAATATCAAACTTAAAGGTTAACCTGTTACAGCTAAAAAAATTTAATTTTGAAAGTAAATAAAAAATTATTGATATTAATAATAAAATTATTTATCTTCTAGTCAGACTAGTCAGGAGAAAAAATGAAAAATACTTGGCAATTACAGGAAGCAAAAGCAAAATTCAGTAAGGTAGTTAAAGAAGCCGTAAACCATGGTCCTCAAATTATTACCAAACGGGGAGTGGAAACAGCCATGCTTATTTCTATAAGAGACTATAAAAGGATAAATAAAAAAAGACCAAAACTATCCCAGTTTTTCCGTAATTCTCCTTTGAAAGATGTAGACTTACCTCTTGAACGGTCCCAGGATCATCCCAGAGATATTAAATTATGAATTACCTGCTTGACACCTGTGTTATATCCGAGCTCATTAAAACCACGCCTGAACCAAAGGTTATAGAATGGATAGATTCTGTGGACGAAGAAAAATTGTTACTTTCTGTCATTACCATTGGTGAATTGGAAAAAGGAATATTAAAATTACCTTCTTCAAAAAAGAAAACCAGAATACAAGAATGGCTGCAGGAAGATTTATTGATACGATTTCATAAACGAATAATAATTCTGGATATTGACATTTTCTTGCAATGGGGCATCTTAACTGCTACTCTGGAAAAACGAGGCACCAAAATGCCTGCCATTGATTCGCTGATTGCAGCAACAGCACTAAACCATGATTTATGTTTTGTAACCAGAAATGAACCAGATTTCCAAAATTGTGATATAAACCTTTTTAATCCCTGGAAAGGATGAACAAACTTCAGGATTATCCAAAAAGATAAAAAAACCTCCCGAAGGTTTGATCCCTTTGGGAGGTTTTAAACTCAGCATCAGGTTTTTTAACAAATCCTACTTTTCTACCCGGTACACCGTAATCCCCCACTTGGTAACATCTCTGGGAGGATCATCATTCCAATTATTAAAAGAATGAGATCCGTCAGTGCGATATTTTACTGTGTAAGTACCTGGTTTCAAACGGATTACTCGATTCGTAACCAGATTCTTGGTAGCACCTCCGGCATGATCACTATTCCAATATTCCATCTGCCAGATTACTTTACCCCTTTCATCCTCTATGCGTCCGTAATCATACATATCATCATCATCCCCCTCACCCAAAGCATAAATCCGCACATCCTGTTCCTCTTCAATCTTAAACTCACGTGATATATTTTCCCTGTTTCCTACCCGGGTGATCTCAACTATAACATCCTGATCTCCTTGTCCCTGATAACTGTCCACCCAATCAGGGTTGAAGTCTTCATCAGTAACATAAATTTTAATACCCCAGGCTTCTGGATAATATGGAGGACCGACATTCCAGTCTCTGTAGGAATGGGAACCGTCAGTTCTATAATATGCAATATAATTACCCGGTTCAAGGGTGAGTGGACCATTAAACATTCTGTTCTTTTTTCCTCCTCCGGCATAATCAGTGTTAGCCCTACTCATTTCCCAAACTACTTTTCTGGTATCAGCATTGATTATCCAGCCATAATCAACAAATCCTCCGCTGTATCCATATTCACCCAGGCAGCGTACTCTCACTGTAAATTTTTTATTTACTGTAAAACCTCTTTCTTTTAATCTGTTATCTCCTACCCGGGTTAGATCAACAATTACATGCTGATTTGCTTCATCATCAAATGGTTTAATTATCTTTTCTAAAGCAATATCCTTATCTGAACCCCAGATAGTTATTCCCCAATACTGTGGTATATAAGGAGGAAATCTATTCCACTCCTCATAAGAATGAGAACCATCAGTAACAAAAAATACAATATAATCACCTTTTTTAAATTCAATTATTTTATCAATAATCCGGTTTTTATCAGCACCACCTGCCCATCCGGTTTCATGATAATCCATAACCCAGATGCGTTCACCTGTTGTACCATTAATAATCCACCCATAATCATACATTTCGCCATCATCCCCTTCTCCAATGGCATATACTCTGAGTTTTGTATCATTAACCAAAGTAAATCCTTGTTTTCTATATTCATTATTACCTAAGGGAGCAAGACTGATAATACTGTTATCATCAAATGAAATCCCTTCTGTTTTTACATACTTTTCATTATTTTCACTAACACTTAATCTTATTCCCCATTCTCGTGCATTTTTTCGCCAACTTTTATTGCTGAATCCACTAAATAAATCGTTTAAAAAGTCACCTAAATCATTATAGTCACCCCGCCAGGGATTTCTGGGAGACACTGAATAGCATACCTGATAGTAACCTTCAGGTAATTCAATTTCATTATCGTATTTCCATAAATATTTTGTTTTATATCTTTTAGAATTATCTGTATCCATCCTCCAGGCTACTTCTCTGGTTTCCAGATTATTAATCCACCCATGAGCAAACATTTCATCATGCCATCGCTCCCCCATTCCAAAACATTCGACTCCAATATTTACTTTCTTTTTCAAATAAAAAGTTCTATAGGCAAAATCACGATATCTAAAATTACTCAGCTCAACTACTGTCTTATCTTCTGCTAATAAAGAAGCAAATAAAAGAAATACTAAAAAAAATAAATATTTATTTTTCATATTCCCACCTTTATCTTTTCTTTAACAATATAATATATCCTTCATCAGTATAAGCTTTTAAATAATTTGACTTTTCCCCTTTCCCGATTACCCCGTCCACAACCTCTCCGTCACTCCTATCATAAACATTCAGGTCAAAATCTGTATCAATCCTGCCCTCACTGCTTTGTAATCTTACATTAATATTTGAATTCTCCGGTATGGTAATTTTAATATCTCCTTCATCTGTCTCAAACCTGTAATCAGCATTTCCGACCGGCTGGAAACTCATTTCAATATCACCTTCATCAGTGGATATCCAGCTTCTAAATAATCTTTTGACATTAATAGTAATATCACCTTCATCAGAATCTATATCAACCTCTCCAAGACTTCCGCCTTGAACTATGATTTCCCCTTCATCAGTCTCAATATTGAGAAAACCCTTTTCTGTATTATCTATCTCTGACAAATAGATATCTCCTTCATCCACATATATTTGAATATCATCAGAAATAATTTTGGAAACATTAACATCTCCTTCGTCAACTTCTACTTGTAAATTGCCTCTGACGTCTCTGATCTCCACATCACCTTCATCACAACCAATCTTCAAGTCAATATCTTCTGGCACTTTTAATTCAAAATCAACACAAGTACCATATCCGCCACCTTCCCAAAAATCTCTATCAAATAAATCACTAAACCTGAAACCTCCTCGGTCTCGTTTAACTTCCTTGATAGTTAATTTATCATAAGTTTCATATATTTTAACAGTAATATTCTTTAAAAAACATTCTGCCTCTCGTCTGTTGCGTGCCCAGGCTCTCTTAGTCATCTTTAAATAAACTTCATCTTTGTCCCAGGAACTGATAAAGATCTCACCTTCATCCGCAGTGATCGATATTAAACTACCTAACTTTAAAGGAAAGGTTTTCTCCTCAATTTCTGTAATCTCATCAGCATAACAAAAAGAAACGAGGAAAAAGATAATTAAATGAAAAAAAAATCTCTTTCCCATAAAACACCTCCTTAAATATTTATGACGTTGTTGAAAGACTTTACTTTTTGTTAATTTATATGCTCAGGCTCAATATTAACATTAACATAATATTAAAAACAGATTAAATCAACTATGATATTAATTGCATACGATATTAAGTACACCTAATCCTGAAGATACTCTTAAATAAAATTTTTCTTTACTGGTGGTATATCCTTCTGAATAGAAAATAGAACCCCTCTTATATAAATGCGAATCAATATTCTTCTCAGAAAGAAAACTCCACCCACCTATTTTGAGTTTAATACCAATATCCCTTGGCAGCCTCAGAGATGACTCTCCAATATTCAGATCGATTTTTGCCATACAATTATTTACCAGATCACCGGTAAAATCAACCTTCAATTCACCAATACCTCCATTTATATCCGCTCTTTCAAATCGTGCATTCCCTATTTTACTACAGGTTAATTCCCCTACCCGGCTTTTGATCCCCAAAAAATCCATTATCACTCTATTAGGCTCATCAAAATTGATATCTATTTCACCTGCCCAATTATTAATCATAAACTCCTTTAATCGAAGTCCTCCCATATTCATAACAATCTCACCTGCTTTTACTTTGGCATCAAAAAAAATGACAACATCAGAGGGAAGCTTAAGCTCCAGTTCAGCAATCGTATTATTGTAACTCTTGAATAATCCCTTATTATCCAGAATAATTTTCAGCTGGTTACTCTCTTTATCATAGCGGGTAATTCCCCTGAAATCATCCTTTGTATACTCCATGAAAACAGATGCAATTTTGTTCTGATTGCTTTTTGTTATACTTACCTCCCCGGCATCAATATCCACTATCACTTTTAGAGGTTTATTATCACTGATCTCATATTCCTCTTCTATGGTCGTCACTCTCCAGTCTTGGGTAAAAGCATGATTAATAAAACAAAATATAACCAAATAAATGACTAATATAATACTCTTCTTCATATAATCCTCCCTGTAAACACCAACAAAACAATTTAAAAAATATAGCACAGAGTAGATAGTTATCAAATACTGTTTGTAAAAATTATTACTGCTTCTGATCTCTGTACATTATATCAAAAAATCAACAAAACTAACATTCCAGCTACAAGAACTTACAAACTATATACGTTTTATTGCTATTAATGTTACAATCACTAACATTTAAATCCATTTTATTATTAACCGTCTTTTCTTAAAATGGACGGCTCACCCTGAAACTGAAACGAAAATCATTTTCACCGATATCAGTACGTTTAGCTATTTGAAATCGAATATTTCCGCTACTGTTCGACAAAGCAAATCCTATATCAGTTTTTATATCTGACCAGGTCAGATGGTTAAAGCCTTGATAAAAATTTGCATCGGTTTCAGCAAAATCTACCCAGCCGGTATCTACAAACAAAATAAGGTGAAAATTATTCAGCAGACCAAGCCCTATTGCTTCGGGATAATCTTCCATACCCAAACGGTATTCCAGCTGACCAAGTACCATCCGATTTCCCCCTATAGCATCAGGACCATGGGGAAATTCTTTATATTTATATCCCCGAAGTGTACTTATTCCTCCCAAATGATAACTCTTCTGCCAGGGAAGATCTCCTTTAGAGCTGCCAATTCGGATTCTAAAATCAACAGCGTCTGAGAAACCCAGGGGCTGATATCTGCGGATATCCAATAAGAACCTGTCAAAATTAAAATCTCCTTTTAACGCACTTCCGGCATGTTCACCTTCAAATTGTATAAACCATCCTTTAGTAGGACTGCCTTTACTGTTTCTGGTATCATATACCAATTCAGCTTTAAGGGAATGGAGCTCGCCTTCATTCATTGAAGGATTTTCTCTGAACTTTTTCTTTCCTCCAAAAAGGGACCAGTTTGTATTCTTTTCAGTAGAATTATAATCCTCAACATTATAAGATGCTTTCAGCTTTAGAATATCTGTAACATATTGAGTGATATATCCGCTAAATCCTTCTCTTTGATAATAATCATAAAAATCCTCTCTGAGTAAAAAAGCAGCCAAAGAATTTTCCCAATGAGGCATTCTCCATCTGTCAGGAGTATCCATCTGGATATGTAACTCACCCCCGAAAGCAAAATAATAATCATCAAAAAACCCCTTTTCCAGTCCCAGCTGATATTCAAACATTTTTTCAGCAAATGCAAACCCCAAACCTCCGAATATAAAAGGATAACCAGGTAATTTTTTACGCCAGTATTCTTTATTGATATTAATTCCAACATACAAACCTTCAACCCGGTTATATCGAATATCATGTTTGATTTTATCAACATCATACCACTCATCATCCCAATCATCATCCCAATCCCAATCGTCATCTGAATTATTAATGGCAGAAAAATAATCACCAACATTTAACTGTGCATTGATCTCAGTTGGTATAATTAATCCTGATCCAAAGATAACAATTACTGCTATAAGTGATAAGAAATCAAACCGATTTACAATAATTCTCAGCATATTTACCTCCATCTTTTTTGTGGTTATGTTCTCTTGATTTCATTCTGTGCAATACTTATGCCAGTTAATCATCAATAATATAAGTTATTGTTTTTATTTGGATTAAAGATTAATTTTTATTTTATGATAATGTAAAAATTTAAATTGATGTAAAAATACACAGGTTTTTCTACCACAGATCTTCCCCAGATATAAATTAGTTCAAATGATTTGTTTTTATATCAATCCTGTACTCACACAAAACTATACAGAGTCAATTTTACTTTAGAGATTTAATACAGCACATAGAACAAAAAACCTCCCGAAATTTTGAAACTTTCGGGAGGTTATATACAAAATTTTGTGATATTTACATTTTAAAACAATTCAATTAAAAAATGACTGCTTAATATTTTTAATTCTTAACCACCAATATAATTAGAAATCTGATCACTCTTTAATTCCATTAATACATCACCATTTTCAATCTGCAATCCTTGTTCAATATCGATTACCCTGACTGCAGAAAAATCCTCTTTAACTTTCACTACTTCCACCTCTCCAATTTTCACTCTCTCCTCATTACCGATATCATCTAATTGATCAACTCGATAAATACCCAATTTAACTCCCGTCTCAATTCCATATTTCAATCCGGCATTAATAATAGCATAATCCGGATATCGGGTAGAAACCTTTATAACCCGAGCTACAGGACTCACGTAATCTAAATCCAGATTAGTATCTTTTTTTCTGCTGTACTCGACTTTTTCTTCAGGAACCTGCGCTCTGCTCATCCTTTTACTCTTGGGAGGTAAAATAGATAACTTGGTACCTTCCAGTTTTATAACCAGAGAAAATTTATGACTCCAGGATTGATCGATCGGATCCTGGCCAAAACTATAATTTGCAGAAAGATTATAATTTTCAACAGGTAAGGAAAAATATCCACCGGCTGCAATACTGCCGTTATTAAACCCTACTCTAATGCCGCTGTTTTGAATTAGATTGAATTCACAACCAGCATTTATTCCCCCAGTCTGATTTTGAACCTGCACATAATCCAATCCTACTCTAAAAGGCAGATCATCCGGAGCAATCGCTACTCCTATACGATTTACCATAGGAAATTTTTCCTCAATCCCACCTTCTGTATTCCAGGTTACATTTGAAGATATATCCTGAGCCGTTACTCCAAAACTGAAAAAATCAGAAGGTTTAAATAAAATGCCCGCATCAAATCCAAAACCGGTAGAAGCATTATTCTGTAAAGTATGGGATAAATATTTGGCTGTAACCCCCAAAAACAAATTTTCACTCAATCCTCCGCCCCAGGATAAAAGAAAAGCATTCTCCGAATTTGTAAAAGTTTCAGTTAAATGCCCGTAGGGATCTCTTCCTTCAATACTGCCGACTCCAAAATTAATCCAGCTAATCCCAACTGTCCCTAAAGAATTAGTGGGAAAACAAGCAGCCAAAAAATTATGCCCTCTTTGAAGTGAAAGAATACTGTAAGCCCCCACAAATTCAATAGACTGTAATCCTCCTAACCCTGCCGGATTCCAGTAAATTGCACTTGCATCATTTGCTGTAGCGGTAAATGCATTCCCCATTCCCAATGCCCGAGCACCTACTCCCACTCTCAGGAAAGCTCCTGCCTGCCCCCCTTTACCATCCTGAGCAGATATAAGGTGTGGTAACAATAATAATACACTTACTATTAAAATAGAACTTTTCGAATTTCTTATTACTCTTTTCATATAATTTCACTTTTTTTAATGGTTAGCGTAAAACTGCTATTTTCCTCACCTCTCTGTCACCAGCTGAGGACTCGATCACACAGAAATAAACATTATTTGACACAATGTCGCCTTGAGCATTTCTGCCGTTCCAATTACAATTATATTCCTGAAGTTTTAGACATTGTAAATCCTCTTTTAGGATTTTAACCAGAGAACCGGAAACATCAAATATCTTAATGGAAATTTCTGCATCTTTTGATAATTCATAGCGTATGAATGTATTTTCATTTTCAGGATTAAAAGGGTTAGGAAAGTTATACACATCTGCAAACTTCTTAGGGGCTAAGGCTTCCATCCAGGATGCCAGAGTAAAATAGCTGAAATGATCAATCTCAATAGTTACTTCTGTTTCTGATACCGAAACCACATCAACCTCTTCCCAAGATCCGGTGACTGTAGAAAAGTATAATACTTTTAATCCGTCAATGGAAAACACCCCTGACTGACTTAAAGTTGTGCTGTCTATAGGAAAACTGACCGTTATCGGTGAACTAAATTCAAGGCCCTCCGGCCATAGATAATACATTAATCCAACACCATTAATCGTGTCAGGTAAAGCAGGAGGATTATCAAGAACGCCTATGATAATATCCGTAGTATCCGGCAAGGCTCCGGCTGGAATAGTAACTTTAAACCCTGAATCATGTTCAATAACCCGGGCTGAAGAAGGTACAAAAGTTTCAGTGATTTTATTTTCAATACTGCTTGCTCCGATTGTAAACTGATACGTGTAATTCATTAAATTGGGATTCTGGGCTGTATCACTGGATTTTACATTGACAGAAACTACTGAGGAGGTATCAAAAGCTGCTGAGGGTGAATAAAACACTTTGTAACCTCTTTCTACCGGATCCAGGGCAACGGTTACACCGGTTTTGATCTGACCATTATTTATGATTTGGCTACCAGCTACTGTAACATCCAGAGTAGACCGGTCAACTCCATAAACATTATCAACAACTTTAAATTCTATATCAGTATTTACCGGGACCTGGTTAGCATCTCTGGGCGGATAACAATCAGTAACCTGTGGTGGAGTTGCATCATACCCTTCAAAATGAGCAATTACAGTTGCATCTGATACAATAGTAAAATTAGCAGTTCTGGAAGTTCCGTCAACTCCACCTTCCCAGTGACTAAATACATATCCTGAATTTGGTACAGCTTCAATTGTAATCTCGCTTGCATGTAAATACTGACTTTGCTCCGGAGTGACTATTATTGATCCACAAGTATTTCTGGGCAGTATTTCAGTTGTTAAAGTATGATATACACCGGTAAAATTGGCCTGAATACTTTTGGCCCCATCCATTACAATATATATAGTCGAACTGGTTGGATCATTAGATCCAATATCTCCACTCCAATGATCGAACTCATACGACCCATTCTCAGCAGGAACAGCTGTCAATGTATCTTCAGCACCTTTATTCAACCAATTCTTATCCGTTTTTCGTAATATGGTGCCTGCAGTATCTATATTCTGTGTTACAGAAAGCTGATATAGCGTATCCCAAACTGCTGTTTCAATAATAGGATTGTTCATAGTAACATAGTAGCTTATATCATCTCCAGTATAGGAACTATTTCCCTGTTCCCATTCGTCTGTATTCAAATTATATCCAACTCCCTCCCAGCTATTAAATTGATATCGACTATTGCTATTATCAATGGTCTCATCCATTACTCTAAAGCTTGCCTGTTTCTTTTCATCATACCAACCTGTACCAGAGGCTGTACTGTGATCTGTATTAACAGTTAATTTGTACCTGGTATCAAAATATGCAGTAACTGAATCTGTATCTACTGTAGCTTTAACTGTATAAGAGAAAGTGCGAAACAGACCATAATTCCAGGAATTAAAAGAATATCTAACATAATCATCTTCCACCAAATCCTGAACGGAAAGTGTATGACTACTACCCTGCAGCCATCTTCGTGATTGAGGTGCAGTATAGTTACTACCATCGATGCTTACCTGAAGACCAGGAGGAGATGTGGTAATTACACAAACAGTGGTTTCACCAAACAAAGCTTCCACTCTCTTGGGTCCATCCATTAATATAGACTTCGGACAATTATCATCAACGGACCCAGATATTGACCACCCATTCCAGTTATAACCCTCATTAACCTGAACTGTATCAACTTCCGCATACGTATCGGATTCATACCATGCACCTGGTGTGGGAGGATCTATTTCTCCTCCTTCCGGAGGTACTTTAACTGTCTCTAAATAATATTGTAAAGGCCACAAAGCTTCCACTTCAACCGGAGTATTCATGGTTACAGTATAGGAAGTATCTGAAATAGTTTGTATAGTTCCATTATAGTTAATTTCCCATCCAGTAAAAGCATATCGTAATCCAGGGCCTATCAACTCAACCAGATCATCAGTTTCCATGCTAAAACTAACGTCTACTCCCTGTTCATACCATCTGTTATTCCTTGAAGGAGAAACCCAGTAAGTCCCGTATTCTGATTGTATGGAAAAATTATATTGCGTTACCCAGGTAGCTTCCTCCTTTATTGGATTAGTCATAGTTACTTTATGCGATAAATCCGAACCCGAGTAGGATCCATTTCCTGTTCCGGTCCATTCTAAATATTTATAGCGTGTACCTGCTGTACCTGATGATATTGAATCTTCTATGCCAAATTCAACTACAGTATCGGCTTTGTACCATCCTTTTCCAAATGGATCTCCCCGATCGACTCCATCATGTGTACTATTAATATCTAAAAAATATTCTATTAGATAATCAACAATGATAGTTTCTGAACTTTCAAAATCCGGAACAATATAGGCATAATTTGTATCTTGTCCGCTGTGGTTACTCCATGATTCAATAGTATACCTGGTTGTTGAATCAGGGCCCAGTATAATTGTACTGTCAACTCGGATGTGATATTCCCGGGCTGAAAGCCAGGTAAATGTATGAGGCGTGGTATACGTTTCCGGTTCTTCACTATCATAGGGAATAACTTCAAAATCTAAAGATGTTGGATCTGAATCAATGGTAACCTCTACTTCTTTGGCAAAATTAGCAATAATATTTTTTGAAGTATCCATGGATACATTCACTGGATGAGTATCAGTGGTGATATCTCCACTCCATCCAAACCATTCATATCCGCTGGCAAGAGTAATATCTAATTCTACATCTGTATTCTTCACATACCATCCGCCCTGTGACAAATGATCAGGATTGAGTTTCACATCACCGCCTTTATCCTGAAATTCTGTAATTGATAATTTAAATTCTGTCTTCCACTGAGCTTCCTCTTCAATAAAGTTATTCACAAAAATCGTGTGTGGGTTATCTTTTCCGGTATAAGAATCATCATTGCCTTTTTTCCATCCATCAAAAACAAAACGCTTTCCCCCTGTTGTGGTTTCAATTGTATCAGGAAAAACCGAAAAGATAACACTGGTATTTCCATCACACCATCCATCCTCAATAGGCGTCTCTTCTTCATCTACCAGGCTAACCGTTCCATGTTCGGATTCAATATCTACTTTGTACTGAACCTTGAAATTTGCTGTAATAACAAGTGAATTAGCTGGGGTGGTGACTTGATAATTATATTCACTGCTGGTTATTGTTTCATCAGTAGTCCAATGTGTGAAAACATATCGTTTATTGGGATTGGTTTCATCATACAGTATTGAATCAACTTTCAGATTATGAGTACTGTTCTCATCCCACTTAATATTTGTTTGCTCGGTATCATATTTATTCCCATCAATATAAAAATCCAGTCCAGAGGGCTGTGTATTAATGGTATGATTAACAAACCTCTTATAGTGAGCAGTTAATGATTTGGGTTTTGTCATGGATAAAGTAATTGAAGTATCACTTGATATAACACTTCCAGACCATCCGGTAAATTCATAATTATTTCCACGATTAACAGTTGTCTTGACACCTACCACGGTATCACTGTCCTTCCAGTTCACACTATTCTCCAGTGCATCGCCATCTATAGTTACATCGCCTCCTGCAGGAGGATCCTGCTCAATGGTCAGTCTGTATTGGGTTTTCCATTGAGAAACCAAAGTCATGGGCTCATCAAGGGATACAGTTGTGTCTGCCGCTGAATATATTTGAGACCCATACTCTTCTTCCCATTGAGTGAAAGCATATCTTTTTCCATCAATATCATTATAAACCGGTGAATTGATAGAAATATCAACATCCTGGCCAGCTACATACCATCCTTCCCCACTGGGTACTCCATGATCACTTTTTAACTGTAGATAAAACTCTTTTTGAAAATTTGCTGTAATATTATTTCCCGAACTTTCTACAGCATAAATTGTATCAACTTTAGTACATTGAGTAGCAGCAACACCATTCCAATAATGAAAATTATATCTCGTATCACTGCTGACAGGTTGAATATCCTGTGTTGATATATCCAGTGTATCTCCTTCCCCGAATGATAATGTATCTTTTCGGGAATATTGTACATCATTAACAAAATAAATCAAATTAGAAGGAACTGTGTTAAAAACAACATTACGAACCCATGCTTTGATATACTCTGCAATGGTTAGAGGGTATTGTTTACTAAATGTCCCTCCCTGACTGAATTTTACGTTCGTGTCTACACCAGGATAATCTACCACAAAAAATTCTCTGTCTGTCTCCTTATCCCATATTCTGAATTTCATTTTTCTGCCCGGTTCTGCACCTTCAACATAATCACCGCCCAGACTGGCAGTAACATTAACAGGGAAATTATCCACCTTGGTGGCCCCCACACAAAGTAAACTATCATACACCGCTATCTCATCACCACTGGTAAGGGTAACGCCATTAAGTGTTGCATCTTCAATTCGTACCTGATTATACAATCCCGTTTTAGCCACAGGATTAAAGTGCTCCAATTCATCTTGACCAAAGAGGGTATGCGTCAGGCATAGGCTAAAAATTATACATATCGTTTTTATTCTGAAATTCAAATTCCACCTCTCTTCTTAATAATTGTACTAATGAAGAAGCATAACTTTCTTGGTAGCAGTATATTCATTTGCCTGCAATGTAATTAAATAAACACCCGTACTTACATCATATCCACTATCATTTTTACCATTCCAAACTATTGAATACTGCCCTGCATTTTTATGATCAGTAACATAGGTTTTTATCTTGGTACCTTTCATAGTATAAATACTCACCTGAATGTTTGCAGCTTCGGGTATGGAATAGGTGATAGTTGTAGCGGGATTAAAAGGATTGGGATAATTTTGGTGTAATAAATAGCCCTCAGGCACCGTATGTTTGTTCTCTTTAACTCCGGTTTGTTTTGATGCCTGTAATTTTTCTACCACTGTGAGCATATCACCAAATGTACCACCCTGATCATACACAGGATCTGCATCCATTTCCTGATTTTCATCCTGCTGCCACAATTTAAAATTCATGGGATTACCTGTTTCAGCTCCGGGATATTGTTGAAATGCCATTACTGCCGAACATTTCAGAGGAAATTCACCTTCAAAAACAACTGCGCCAACACATAAATTGCCATCATACACACCTATTTCATCACCGTAAGAAATTCCGCTGCTGTTAACTATAACCTCCTCAATAACGATTGAACTGTATTCACCCGTGCCCTCCACAGGAGTAAAATGTTCCTGTGACAGAACAGAATGGTAAAATAAAAATATACCTGCAAGAAATATTATGAATTGTACTTTCTTCATAATAAACCTCTTATTGAATTAATACTATCTTTTTCATGTTAACAAAATGACTACCGGCTTTCATTCTGATAAAATATATGCCGGAACCAACCTGTACACCCACATCATTGCATCCATCCCAGGTTACCGTATATGAACCTGCCTGTTTATATTCATTAACCAGTGTGCGTATTTGCTGACCAACTGCATTATACACAACCATAGACACTTTACCCGCTTCAGGTAACTGATACTCCACATTCGTCTTGGGATTAAAAGGATTGGGGTAATTCTGAGAGAGACAATATTCTTCTGGTATTGCTTCTGATTTATTGAATTTTTGCAGGCTCAACTCACAGAGAGCACCCTTACCGAACAATACAGAACTATCCTCTTTTTTGGTGGATACTACCGGTACCTCATATTCTTTTTGACTGCTTTTACTCCAAACTTTTACAGAAATTTTTTCATGCTTTCTATATCCTGGTATGAGTTCATCACCAATAGTAATTTCCTGCCAGGCAGCAATAAATACAGGGAATTTACCTGAATATTCCTGAGCTCCTACACAGATATCACCGCAGAAAATACCAATCTCATCACCTTTTTTTAGATTTGTTTGTGATCCTGTAACAATAATCGGATAGAAAAGACCAGTAGCAGCATAGGTATAGTGACCTTGTTCTTTCAGATTATTTTTTTGTTTAGAGACAATCTGTTTTCTCTTTGCTAATGAATTGGGCAGATCTGGAAAGGTAAAGTTGACATTCTGATTAACAAAAATCTGATACCCTTTTCCGGGCTGCATATCAAAAGTCAAACTGTTGTATTCCGGTGCCCAGAAATTTCCCAGATCATCTTTTACTATTTCCACAATTGCTTCGGAATTAATAGCATCAAAAACTTCGGATACATCATGAGCAATTTGATAAGGATAGACAATCATGTTATATCGACCGGAAACAAGTTCAAGTGTTACTGTATCCGGTTGGATAACAAATCCTTCATTGATAATTTCTTCCGGACTTGGACTTCCTCCTGAATAATGAATTTGATATCCTTTTTCAAAGTCTGCCTTACCAATAGTATTCAAGGTATTTACAGCATCCGGCAGAAAATAATTGCCTTCATCATCCTGACATAATTGTAAATCATCAATGTCATCGAGCAAAGCCTCTATTCGCCGGGCCGCCGTATCAAGAGGTAAAATATTGAAAGAAATCATATTCAAATAAGGCGGATGATCCAAGGAGATAGTTTGAGTGGCACTGGTTAAGGCATACAACAAGTCTACCACTGTTTCGCCTTCTCCGAATACCCCCTTACTTCCTTCTGCATAGGTTGGTTGTGCCAGATTTTCCGTTTCATCATGCCATACCTTAAAACTCATGGTATTATCAATATTTGCTCCATCATCAGTACCTACTTCCAGCCAGACTAAAATTTGCACCGGATAACTGCCTTCATATCTTCCTGCGCCCACACATTCGATATCAGAAATATCATCCTGGTCAAAGACTGCAATTTCATCACCCATGATCAGGGGCTCATCATTTATCAAAGCATTATTTATAGTAACTAATTGATAATTTCCGGTTGGCTGGGTCGGAGTAAAATGATCAAAAACATATGCTTCTAATTTACTGACAACTGTAAGCTCTTCGGTTTCCCGAAAAGTACCATCACCTTTTAAAAAGTAGGGATTGGTATTATGTTCGTCATCTTCATTTTTATCCCAGATCTTGAATATCATTTTATTACCCGGTTCCGCACCGTCTTTACCTGCAGTGGGAGATTCCAGCCAGGCGGTAAGATTCAAGGGGAAAACTCCCTGAAAAGTGGTCGCACCCACACATAATTCTCCTGTACCATCCTGATAATCATACACAGCTATCTCATCTCCGGAACCCAGTTGCACCCCATTAATGGTTGCATTCTGGATGACGATAGGAACTGATTTACCGGTAGCTTCTACTGGCCCCCCAGGAACTGGATCTACAAAATGTTCCAATTCGGTTAGAGTATTACCTAACACATACAATCCGTCTTCATCATCAGCTACATATATACTCAAAGAGCTTCCGTCATCATAGGTATCAACATTGTATCCGTAACTACCGGTATCATAATATCCCACTTCGGTTGCATCATCAGGATTAGGGATATAAAACACACGTACTCCTCCCTCTCCATCTGCAACATAGGCATAATTTTCAAACACTTGTACATTGGTGGCAGTTCCACTTGTACTTAACTGTCGTTGCTCTACCGGATTACTTGGATTAGATACATCAATGATCCGTAATCCGTCTGCACCATCGGCTAAATAAACATAATTTCCTAGTTTGTCTATACCAAATGCTGCTTCACCATCATTATTACAGGTAGCCACCAGGGTAGGTGCATTGGGATTTGAAATGTCAATTATTTGTACACCGGTATAACTCACCGCTATATAGGCATATCCATCGGAGACCACTACATCTCGTACATACAAGCTTGAACCTGGTTCATATCTTCCAGTCTCCACTAAACTTGCACTTGCCAATGAAGTAACAAAAATATCCGATATATCGACAAGTCGCAAACCACCACTGTAGTCAGCAACGTAGGCAATAGTATCTCTGACAAAAACAGAACGGGCATTATAGGTATCAAAATATTGATAGCTGGCTCCTGCCAGAGCCGGATCAGTCACATCCGAAGCATCTACAATTCCCAAGCCTTGAGTACCTCCGGCTACAAATAAATAAGTTGAATCAGCTGTGGTGGCATCCAAATCATATTGATGGTAATACATTGTATAGGTATGATCATGGCTTCCGGTGGTAAAACTGCCAACCTGAGCAGGAATAGAGGCCGGATTGTCTACATCCAAAACTCTCACTCCATAATTGTAATCTGCAATCAGGGCATATCTGGTACCGCTCTGCTCACAAACAAAAGCATCTCGAAGTGTTTTAGATGTTAGTAATGAATCAGTACCTGCTAGAGGGGTACCAGTATATTCCACCAATCCATTCAGATTATCTGCAACTTCAAAATAATCATTAATACAGCCATCAACAGAATATACCCTACCCGTTGTATTAAAAGCACGGTCTAAACTCAAATCTGATTGATCTGATGGATTATTACCGATATCAATACTAACAAAACCATCTTGTGCACAAGCCATTAAACACAATGTATCTGAAGGACTACTAGTAGTATCATATCTAACACTTTGTATATTTTCATCATTATATCCACTTACATTCGCAGTTAAGGAAAAAGTAAAACCACTACTAGCATTCATTGTTAAAGTATCGGCAGCAGTTGTATCATAATCAATATCCGGAAAAACCATCAAACCAGAATTTTGATCAGCAGCATATAATTCATTATCTAAAGAAACAAAAGGTGTTCCACTTGCAGCAACCATATTAATGTCAATATCCTGTATTTTACTCCCGGTAGCCATAATATTACATACCTGAGAAATATCGGTTAGATCCCAGACATTAAACACTCTGATACCGTCGTCATTACTTTCTCCATCATTACTGTAATAGGACATAAACACATATTCACCCTGATTGGGGGTATCAGGTTCAAAATCAAAAAATTCAATGGAACGGGCTATACCACCGGTGAGATAACTTCTGTTTTTATTTATTCTATCATCCTCTTCAGATGCTGTTAAATCAATATCAAGTATCAGAAGCCCGTTCTCACCATCGGCTATATAGGCATAACCGATACCAGTACTGGTATCAATATTAACCGTTACATCATAGGCATTGACATCAGCACTATCATAATGGGCATATTCCTTCGGGGTAGCCGGATTAGTAACATCGATAATATATAATCCGCTTTCACCGTCAGCAACAAAAGCATAATATCCTGTTGCTGATCCTGATGTTACCGAATCACATACTACTTTTTTTAATGGCTCAGCCAGGGCAATTTTTCCAGTTTCAGATAAAGTGCCTGTACCTACTCCACTTACTATATTCAGATATCCACCATCACCAATAAAAGCATAATCTGTTCCCCCTACATTTCCATACGTCACTGCCTTAACCGGTCCATAGGCCCAGCGCCCCTTTTCTTCCACATTTGAACTTTCTCCGTTATCTGCAAAAATAAATGAGTAGAACAGGATCAAGACACTGGCAACAACTGTTAAACATTTTGACATCTTCATGAATTCCTCCTAAATATATTATGATTTACTTCAATACTATTTGCAATTTTTATTAAAAAGCAAATTTTATACCACCTTTCTGATTGTCTTAAGTCTTTATTTTTATTATTCACTGTATGTCCCTATATTCTAATTTTGTCCATTTTTCCCTACTCTTAATAACATTGATTTGTCTGTTTTTCCGGACTCTTACAAATACCAAATTCCTTGATTTTTTCATAGATTGATGATCGGGGCAGCTTTAAATCCAAAGCGGTCCGAGAAATATTCCAGTCATTTTCCCACAAAGCCTGACTTAAATATATCTTCTCGAAATTTTTCTTTGCTTTTTTGAAATCTTTGGTCCTGTTTACATCATTTATTGAATAGGGGAATTTTAAAATATCTGCAACATGATGACCTTTAATTATTTGGGAATCAATCAAAATGGTTATTTTTTCAATAACATTTCTTAATTCTCTTACATTACCCGGCCAGGTATAGGAAAGAAGCACTGCTTCACTGCAGGGAGTCAACCTTTTCAATAAAATACCTTTCCGGGAACAAAACATCTCCAAGTAATATCTGGTAAGGGGTAAAATATCATCCAGCCTTTCCCGTAAAGGAGGAATATAGATTTCCATCACTTTTATTCTGTGAAGAAGATCTTCTCTAAAGTTTCCCTGTGCTACCAGCTTTTCCAGATTCTTATTGGTGGCAAATATAAGACGGACATCCACTTTCTCCACATCACCATTTCCAATCATTTCTACTTCTCCGGTTTCAATGGTTCTCAGTATCTTTGCCTGGGCATTAGTGGAAAGATCACCAATTTCATCAAAAAATAATGTTCCTCCATCCGCTAACTGGAATTTACCTTTATTATCAGAATAAGCACCGGTAAAAGCACCCTTTTTATGTCCAAATAATTCACTCTCCAATAATGAATCCGGAACAGCAGCACAGTTAACCCTGATAAAATGTTTTGCGGCTCTTTTACTGTTAAGATGTACTGCATGGGCTACAATTTCCTTACCTGTTCCGCTCTCGCCTGTTATTAGAATAGTTGTATCCTGATCAGACATTCTATGTATTAAACTGCAAATATATTTTATACTGTCACTGGCTCCAACCATTTGATATTGATCTTTTATCTCTTGAGAAAGAATATCTTTTTTAGAAACAAGAGATTTTCTTTCCAGAGCATTATGAACTAAAGATATTACATTTTCTTTATTAAAAGGTTTATTAACCCAGTTATAGGCACCGTATCTGACCGCTTTAACTGCATCCTGAATATCTCCATTCTCTGATGTCATAATTATAACTGTTGTAGGATTTATACTAAGCAGTTGGGTAAGAAATTCAATTCCTTTCTTGTCATCAATCTTGTTATCAAGAAATATAAGATCATAGTTATTATCTTTAAAACAGACAAGTGCTTGCTGGGAAGTGTTTACTAAGGTCACCCTGTATTCCTCACTGGCCAAAAGTCTCTTTAGATCCTCTCCTGCCTCATTATAATTATCAATAATTAATATCTTTTCTCTTTTCATTTTCCCGATTTTCACCTTTAAATCATTCTATTAAAATCGACTTATAACTGGCCGATTTTCTACCATATTTAACTTTAAACCCTTCTACCAAACATATTCAATACTTTATAAGATACTATAAATCATTGTTTTAACATATCAATTATTTAATTCTATCCTTATTTATGCAACAACTATACCAACTACAATATTTAATCATACAATTAATTACTACACACAATTAAGTTAAATTCTATGGAACAAAAAATTTAAAAATTTTATATGTTTTTATTTTTACACCTGCTGCTTGATTTTAACTAATATTTTTATTAACTTTTCGATGTTAACTTTTAAACTATTAAACTATAATAGCCACCATGATGACACGTGAAGAAACCATAAATTTCTTAAGAAAAAAAATTGAAAAGAATCCAAAATCAATTCTTTTTGCCCGGCTTGCAGATTATTATTTAAAACAAAAACGAGTTAAAGAAGCACTAAAATTATGTACCCGGGGTATTGAAAATAACCCGGATTACATAACCGGTAACTATATTCTTGCAAAAATATATTTAACTATGGGAGATCATGATAAAGCTGAAACTCAACTCAAAAAAGTAATATCTCACGACCGCTATTTTCTATCTGCACATAAACATCTGGGAGACATGATGGCTAAAATCGGATGGGAAAATAAAGCAATTAATCACTACAAAGATATTTTAAAATTAGACCCCATGGAAAAAGAAGCAGCTCAGATGCTCGACACCTTTTCTCTGGAAGAAACTTCTGAGGAGACAGGAATTTTTGAAGACACCTCTTCAATTACCGAGGAAATCAACGAACCTGAGGAAGCTGCCCAGAAAACAGATGTAGACTCAACCGAAATTGATAAAGAGTTACGCAAGGTATTTGATGAAGAAAAAATTCCGGAAGAAAAACCAAAAAAAAATATTGAATTGGAAGAAGTAACCTCTCAGGATGAATCCACATCTGAAGAAAACAAAAAACATGAAGATCTGAAATTTGAACTTCCTGATGAGTTACAAGACAGTGAGGCTCTATCTACTCCACAAACACCCGAAGCTGAAACACAGGATACAACTGATAAATCTGAAGAAACCGGATCTGAGGAGAAAGAATCTGACGCCTGGGTTTTACCCGGAGATATGACAGAAAAAAATATCTCTGATGAAAAAAAAGAAGGCCAGGAACTGGAAGATCTGGAAATAACCAAACCTTCTGATCAGGAGAAAGAAACCGAGCCACCAAAAGATGAGAGTGATGTCACAGTTGAGAAATCTTCTCCTGAGGAAATCGATACTTCAGAAAAAATTACATCATCAAAGAGTGAAGAAAACCATGAAGAACCATCCGAAGAACAGGATAGTGAAACGGAATCTGCCTTTGATATCAAAGAACCACAAGAGCCATCGCCCGAAAGTTTGGATTCAGAGAAAAAACCAACCCCACCTGAGAAAACAGAGCCTTTAACAGAGAAAAAAGAAGAACAGGAAGAAATTAAAAAAACTGAGGAAATTAAAGAACCTTCCCCTCCATCTAAACCAGAACAATCCGCCGGGGATACATCTGAACAGGGAAAGCCGAAAAAATCTCCGGAACCAGAAAAACCAGAAACAGATTCTCATCCCAGGGAAGAGAAAACTAAAGAAAAAGAATCTGCAAAAGAGGATAATTTAGTTACTCCAACCCTGGGAGAAATATATTCTGCTCAGGGCCAGATTAGTAAAGCAATTGAAGTGTATAAAAAGCTTCTTGAAAAAAATCCTGATAATAAAAAATACCAAAAAAAGATTCAAGAACTTGAAAAGGAACTATAAAATCTTTCTGCATCCTTTATCTGAACAGTAGTAATGAATAAAAATCTCTTATCAATCATCATTGTAACTTTTAACAATCATGAACATATTACTGAATGTCTGAATTCCTTGACTCGAATACGTATGAATCATGAGATCATAATCATTGATAATCATTCTACTGATTTAACCATTTCTAACATTCGAATATTTTTACACAAAAATCCATCCTTTACCGCAACTCTGATTACCAATACCTTCAATCGAGGATATGCCCGGGCAGTTAATCAAGGGATAACAAAAAGTAAAGGTAAATTCTTATGCCTTCTGGGTTCTGATTGTCTTATTGAACAAGATACCCTGGAATACCTGGCTGATTTCCTGAACCGTAATCCTGACACCGGTTTGGTTGCTCCACGATTAATAGACCATTCCGGGGATATCCATGCATCCTGTAGACGACTTCCTACCATGGCTGATACTCTGTTTGAACTCAGCGGACTTCCCAGATTGCTGCCTCGTACCATAAAACCAGCCTGGAAAAAGGTGGATCACGATCTTTGCTCTGCCAAGGAAGTCCAACAGCCGGAGGCTTCCTGTCTCATGACTCACCGGGAAGCAATGAAAACAATCGGACTGATGGATGAGCGCTTTCCCATCTTTTTCAATGATGTTGACTGGTGCCGGCGATTTCTGGGAAACGGGTATAAAATAATGTATCTGCCTCAGGTAAAAGTAGTTCATTTCAAAGGAGGGAGTATTTATAAAAACAGAATTCCTATGATATGGAAATCTCATCAGGGCTTCTATCGTTATTTTCTGAAATATGCTAAAAACCGGAGACAAAAATTCTTCATACATAGTTTAGGATTCTTATTGATCTATACAGCCGCAGTGAGAAGTTTTGTTTATTTGTTGAACGAACCTTTTCAGAAAAAAGAACGTAAATAAGAACAGTTTATATGATTACATACTGGTTAGAAATGAATCCAAATGATACTTTTACATAAAACCTGTGAAATTCGGGATCGAAAAACTAACCTGATATCCGATTATGAACAGATTCAAATATTTTGTTGTATTCAAGTATAAGTAATTAAAAAATATTTCCGTATTTTTCTTAGGTAAATTCTTTAAAGTGAACCCATAAAAAATAAATTTTTAACACTACCTAAAATAGAGGAGTAATGCTATGAAAAAAAATTACAGCTTATGTATGATTCTGTTACTCTTTTCTCTTCATTCAGTGCAAAGTCAGACTATTTTTGAACAGCCCTTGAGTCCGCGTAATGCAAATTATGACATAAAAGTCACTCTCGATACTGAAGAAAAACAGATTAAAGGTACCGAAATCCTGCGATGGCGGAACATCTCCAATGATGCTGTAAGGGAACTGCAATTCCATCTTTATATGAATGCCTTTAAGAATAATAAATCCACCTTTATCAAAGAAAGCGGTGGGAGTGCTCCCAGACTGAGAAAAAATAAAGGCTGGGGATGGATAGATATAAACTCTCTGGAGATAAACAATCAGGATTTTTCTGATAAAATTGAATTTATCCAGCCTGACGATAACAACAAATTCGATCAAACTGTTATAAAAGTAGATCTGAACAACCCGGTATGGCCGGGCCGGGAGATTGAGGTCAGCATACACTTTACTACCCAGCTTCCCCTGATCTATCGGCGCAACGGGTATTATGAGAACTATTTTTTTGCTGCTCAGTGGTTTCCTAAAATCGGGGTGTATATTGATAATCAGTGGAACTGCCACCAGTTTCATGCCCATTCGGAATTCTTTGCCGATTACGGTGTTTACAATGTGGACATTACTCTTCCTAAACAATATATCGTTGGTGCTACCGGCATACTTCAGAGTCAAAAGGTGCAGGAAGATAAAAAGACTATCTCTTTCCATGCAGAAGACGTACACGATTTTGCCTGGACAGCCTGGCCGGAATACCTGATCGAAAAAGAAATGTATCGTAATATTGAAATTGCTGTTTATCATGAAAAAGATCATCAGGGACAAATAAAACGAACCCTGACTGCAGTTAAAAATGCCATTGATTTTATGACCAACTGGGTAGGTGAATATCCCTATCCTAAAATAACCGTGGTGCATCCCCCTACAAAGTGTATGTATGCTGCAGGTATGGAATATCCTATGTTTATTACCGGCGGTGCTTTCTGGGGAGTTCCTGAAGGAATTAAACTAACAGAAATGGTTACTATTCATGAATTTACTCATAACTACTGGTATGGGATGGTAGGCAGTAATGAATTCGAAGAAGCCTGGCTGGATGAGGGGATAAACACTTTTACTGAAATTAAAATCATGAACACCTACTATGGTGAAGAAACTTCTCTGTTTGATTTTGCCGGGATAAAAATCGGTGAAATTCCTAACAACCGGATGAGTTACATACGAATCTCTGATAGAGATCGAACCTTACAAAATGCCTGGGATTATATCGGAGGCGGGTATTCCACTTTCTCCTATACCAAACCCGCCTTGATGCTGCTCACCCTGGAAAACCTGGTGGGGCAGGACACAATGGATACCATTATGAGAACCTATTTTCAGCGCTGGAAATTCAAACATCCCCATACTAGTGACTTTATCGCAGTTGTTAATGAGGTCACTGGAAAAGATTACAACTGGTTTTTCCAGCAGCTTCTTGAGGGATCCAATGAATTGGACTACAGGGTGGCATCAATTTATTCCAAAAAAGAAAAAGCCAGGAAAGGAATTTTCGATTTTAAGGGAGAAAAGAAATTACTACCTGAAAAAGATACCAAAAAAGATACTTTAGAAAATTATCATACTATAGTAAAAATTAACCGTAAAGGGGAAGTGACAATGCCGGTTGAAATTCTTTTCGTATTCTCTGACGGCGACTCTTTGATGAAAAAATGGGATGGAAAACAGCGGTGGGTAAAATACGAGTTTTACAAACTTTCAAAATTAAAATTCGCAGCTGTGGATCCGCATCATAAAATATTACTTGACAGTAACTTTGCCAATAACAGCAAAACCATGAAGCCTAATAATAAATTGGAGATCGGGATCTCAGTAAAAATGCTCTACTGGTTTCAATCAATTTTGGAATTCTTTACTATTTTCAGTTAATTAACAGGAGGATTATTAAAATGGGAATATGGAAAATATTTATTAGAAGTATTAAAACCCTGTTTCAACATAAAAGACTTTGGATATTTCTGTTTCTGGTGGAATTGATTATAGCTCTAATTTTGATCAATCCTATAAGTTCTCAGTTTAACGAAATGTTTTCAAACAGCCTTTCAGCTGATAAAATCCTGCAGGGCCAGGGGACAAACAGTATATTCGAATTTATGGTACATAAAGCAGAAACTATTGATATCCAAAAGCAAATCATATTATTTACCGGCCTTTTATATCTGTTAATAACCATATTTTTTAATGCAGGTATTATCAGCTCTCTTCTTGAAAAAAGAGATTTCAGAGGAGCATTTTTCTTTCAGTCTGGGGGACATTTTTTTGGACGGCTTCTAAGACTGTTTTTCTGGTCAGTGCCATTCTACTTAATAACGTTAATTCTGTATTCAATTCTGGGAAAAGTTTTTAAATTGATATCCGGAGAGTCCGAACCTCTTATCTTTATCTTTTTTATAGTAAACTTTCTCATTTTAGTATTTCTGTTTCTGTTTATCAAAATGGTTTTTGATTATACTAAAATCGCTCTTGTCTCCGAGGATAAGAGAAGTATTATCAAAACTAATTTTAAAACCTGGAAATTTGTTTGGAAAAACAAATGGAAATCACTCAGTCTTTTCTATCTGATAGTCTTTCTGTTCATAATTCTAGGAGTGATCTATCTGTCTCTCAGTTCTTTATTACATATAAATACGTGGATAGCTATAATCTTGCTATTTATTTTGCAGCAGTTGTTTATCTTTTCCCGTACTGGTATCAAACTGATTTATTTTTCCTCTCTGATTTATCTCTTTCAGAATGTTGAGGAACCTTTATTAAAAGCCTGGTATAAAGACGATTCCTATGTGGATAAAATGATTACCTGATATGAACTCCACCCTGACAGGGGTCAAAAGACCCTGTCAGGGTGACAGAGACCTCAATCCTCAATCAAACTATCCCTGATATCTCGATAATCCAACTCCCGTTCATGCATAGAAATAAAATCATCCCTGCTGCCAAATGCAGCTATTACTCTTTTCCTGTTTATATATGTCGGTTTGGAAGAAAGAAAGGCTTTATAGGATGACCAGGGATAGTCTTTATAATCCCCTGCCTGATGATGGTATGGGTTATGGTGAATATAACAGACGAGCTGCCAGAAATACTGATCATTGATAATTTTTTCCTTTTGAATGGCCGTTCAAATAATGCACTTTTTCGTTGTAATGGACGGTTGAATTTTTGAGTATAGGCATTGATAATATGCAACAAAGGAAGATGCGGTTTATTATTATTTGAATACATAACCCGAAACAAAATGTGAAAATGATTCGGCAGCAGGCAGTATGCATATACATCATATGCTTGCGGGAAGTATTTTTTCATCAGTTCTAGAAAAGAAAAATACTGCCTTTCTTCAAGAAAGGTTGTTTGTTTGTCCAAACCGCGATTATAAATATGATAGGTATATCCTGGTAACAAGGGAGTATCTGTTGTACTCATATAAAATCTCCTGTTTTACTATTACTGCGTTTCCCCCACCCTGACAGGGTCGCTGACCCTGTCAGGGTGGATTACATAAATCCCCCAATTATTTAAACCCCTTGATTTTATGAATAACATTACTAAATTATAGACAAATTATAAGATGTTTAACAAAAAAAATCATATACAGTAAGGAGAAATAAAATGAAGAAATTAACAGCAATTATTCTGATTGTATGTACTATTACCGGAATCCATGCTCAATCCAAATCAGGTGTTGAATCAATATCCTTACAGGAAATAAAGCAACACCTTGAATTCCTTGCTTCTGACGGTATGTTGGGACGGGATACTCCCAGCCCCGAACTGGACAGCTGTGCCCGGTATATTGTAGATGAATTTAAGTCCTATGGATGTAAACCCATACAAGATAATTCCTATTTTCAGTATTTCAATGTTACCAAAAATTCTCTCTCAGAACCAAACATGTTTAAACTTATTACCGGGAATGACACAATTAATTATAAAATCAAACATGATTTTGTTCCGATATATTTAACAGCTAATCGAACTGTCACCGCGCCGGTGGTATTTGCCGGATATGGGATAACCGCACCTGAATACAATTATGATGATTATGCCAATATCGATGCTGAAGGTAAAATTGTTTTTATCTTTACCAATGAACCGCAAGAAAATGATTCCTCCAGCGTATTCGAAGGAGCAGACGATACAGATTACAGTAAAATTCTTACCAAAACCCTCAATGCTATAAATCACGGAGCAGTTGGGGTTGTTTTGGTAACAGCGCCCAATCATCTATTTCGCCGCCCTCCGAATCCCTGGCCTTCACTTCTGCGGCATCAGGTAGAAGATGCTGTACCGCTTAGTCTGGAAGAGAAAACGGAAAATAAAACCGTTGCCATGCGTGTTGGAAAAAAACTGGCAGAAACCATTATCAGCTCAACCGGAAAAACCATGAAGCAACTCCAGCACTCCCTTGATTCCACCTTGAAACCGGTTTCACAGCCCATTCCCGGAATAAAAATATCAATGCAAACTAACCTGGAATTTGACAAACAACCCACCCGGAACGTTTGCGGTATTCTGGAAGGAAATGATCCGAAACTTAAGCAGGAATATATTGTAATTGGTGCACATTATGATCATCTGGGAGCCAGAAATGATACTATTATTTTTAATGGTGCGGATGACAATGCTTCCGGTACCGTGGGAGTATTAACTCTGGCAGAAGCTTTCTCACAGCAAAATCACAAGCGCAGTCTGCTTTTCTGCACCTGGGCCGGAGAAGAAAAGGGGCTTTTTGGTTCCAGGTACTACGTTAACTCTGCCCCCTTGATCCCTCTTGAAAAGACCATCACCTATATTAACCTGGATATGATCGGGCGCAATGATTCCAGTTGGGTTAAATGCTCCGGAATTCATTCCAGCCCCTGTTTTGCCGCTATGATAGAAGAGTATCGGAAAAAAACCGGTCTGGAAGTGGATGAACGAAAAGATGTAAGCCGCAGTGATCATGTGCCGTTTTACACCAAAAAGATACCGGTGCTGGGTTTGTTTACCGGTTTTCATGAAGATTATCATAAACCTACAGATACAATTGAAAAATGTTCTATGGAAGGGATGGAGCAAATTTGCCGGTTTGTCTACTATATTACAAAAGACCTTGCTGACAGGGAAAAAACACCCCTGTTCTCTGAAATGGAAAAAGAAGAAAATGGAAAGCAGGTACAGACAATGAATTAATTACTACTCTTTCTGAAGTTGAAAGAATCAGCCATGCTTTCATTTCAGATTGGCTTGTATAATTATCAGGTTACAGCCTGAACATAGCTATTCCGGCTGCCACTGAAGCATTCAAAGAATTTATTCTCCCCTTTTGGGGGATACGCACAATATGATCAGCTTTTTTTAAAATAAATTGTCCTACCGACTTATCTTCCCCGCCGACCACCAAAAGTATATTTTCATCTTTCTTAAAATTTAAACTGCTTATTTCTGTATCTCCGGCTCCATCCAATGCAACCACAGTATACCCATTTTCCTGAGCTTTTTTTACATATGCATTAGCATTTCTGTCTTTGGCAACCTTAAGATATTCACTGGCCCCGGCAGAAACCTTTACAACCGATGGATAAATATCCGGCACTCCTTTCAGAGACAGGGCAACCTCATGATATCCAAAAATATCCGCACTGCGTAAAATTGCTCCTACATTATGAGGATCTTCTACATTATCAAGGAGCAGCATTCTTCTTACTCCTAACATTGTATCAAAAGAGACATAGGGATAAGGTGTAGTCTTAAGAACTACATCCTGATGTTTTTTTGACCGACAAAGTTCAAATAATCTCTCTTTACTGACCTCCTCAACAGGTACAGCATGCGTCTCTAAAATTTTGGTTAGTTTTTCAATACGTGAATTTTCTTTTGTCTTCTTATTAAAATAGGCAGTATAAATCTTCCTGCGTCCGGCTAATACAACTTCAAACACAGGATTTATTCCATAAATATATTCTCTGGTTGGCTTACCCATATCACTAGTTATCCTGCTCCCAGGATGCAAGCTTTTCAGAAATAAAATTTATAATATATTCATGTTCTTTCCGTCCATTACCTTGTATCTTTATTGGTTTACCAATATAAAAATTGACTTTTTCCCCGGGATCAATTTTTCCAAAATCCCTGTGATATTTTCCGATCTTCCAGGCATCTGTCTTTAAAGCTATGGGGACAACAGGAACCCGGGCTTTTTTAGCTAACTTAACCCCGATAGAATTAAATTTCTTAGGATCAAAATGTTCTGTACGGGTACTCTGAGGAAAAATAACCAGAGAAATATTATTTTTTAGCCTCTCCATACCCTCTTCTAAAACCACTTTCAGGTCATGTCGGGGATTTTTTCTGCTGACTGGAATGGGATCACGGGAGATCATAACGTGTTTAAACACCGGATAAACCATTAATCCTTGCTGCACCACAAAAGTTACATCCTGAAAAGATTGAATAAGGCCGGGGAGCACAAAGGTTTCCAAAGTACTCATATGGTTTGCAATAAACACACAGGGAGAATCAAGACTTCTGAGAATATTGATATTTTCAATTTTAAATCTGACTCCGGCTCTCTCTAATGCTTTTACTGTTGCCAGACTCTTTTCCACCCACTTTTCATCAGTATATTTCCCCCTCTTTGCCCAATAGGCAGAACTCAGAACAATATAAATTGCTTGGGGGTAAAAAATAATATTGGTAAATAATCTGGTTAAAAAACCGGGTTTCCTTTTGGGGGTGACATAGGTATTTTTATTGGTTAAAAATGTTCTCATAGGTATAAAATTAAAAAATTTATTGATTAAAGCAAGTAAGCTTTAAAGAATATAAAATCACCATTTACAGATGCTAAGCATTTTCAAAATGCTTAGCATCTAAAACTACTCTAAAGTAAGACCTCCCAAATCAACATCATTATTTCGATCCAGAACAAAATCCCAATATGCTCTCCTGTCAGAAAACTGTGAAACAATAATATCAGAAATAAGCTGGCCATTTTTTCTTAAACCCACATATTCTTGAAAACTGGAATAATTCCATTCCTCGGGCTGAATAACCAATCCTGCCTCAACCGGATTTAAATGAATATACCTGGATAAATGGAGTAGATAGTTGTTATTACTGATATGTTTCTTTTTATATGTTCCCTGTAAAAGATGACCATTTCTTTGTAAACGTTTATTTATCGCTTTAGCATAGGATGTCTGTAGTGCATGCATGGTTTTAGCAATACCTTTTTCTTCTTTCTCTTGTAATATGAGGTGAAAGTGGTTGGGCATCAAACAATAGGCATGAAGAACTGGTTTATATTTTTTTAAATTTTCAATTAATCGTTTAAAGAAAAACCGATAATTATCAGGTTCAAAAAATATATTTTGTTTTAAAGTGCCACGGTTAAGAACATGATAAAATTCATCGGGTATCGTCATGTATATCCTGTGTTTTATTTAATAGATGCTAAGCTTTTCTAAAAAGCTTAGCATCTAAATGTTACTTTTTTATACCCAGCTTTATTTTAATATCATCAGCTTTTTTTGATAGTTCGTTTGCCTTATCATTTTTCCCCAGCTTTGTATATATCTTACTAATATCTTCCATTACCTTAGCTTCACTATGCTTCTCTCCAAGCTCTCTAAAAAGTCCCAAAGACTGTTGATAATATTTAAGGGCAGACTGATTGTTGTTTAAGGACTGTTCAACTCTGCCGATGTTGTTCAAAGCACTTGCCTCACCGGATCGGTCTCCTAATTCCCGGTAACGTTCCAGAGCCTGCTGATAGTATTTGCGAACAGACTGGTAGTTACCCAGGGACTGTTCAACAACACCGATATTGTTTAAAGCATGTGCCTCACCGGATCGGTCTCCTAATTCCCGGTAACGTTCCAGAGCCTGCCGATGATATTTGAGAGCAGTCTGATAGTTACCCAGGGACTGTTCAACATTGCCGATGTTGTTCAAGGCACTTGCCTCACCGGATCGGTCTCCTAATTCCCGGCAAAGTTCCAGAGCCTGCCGATAGTATTTAAGGGCAGACTCATAGTTGCCCAGGGACTGTTCAACAACACCGATGTTGTTTAAAGCACGTGCTTGTGTCTTAGTATCATTGAAATTATCTGTATACTTCAAAAGCTGTTTCATGCTCTTTTCAGCTTCCCGGTAATTGCCAAAATCATACAATTTTATTGCATACTCTTCTAAATAATTAATTAACGAAGCTGTATCACTACTGTCCTTAAATTTTTCAACTTTTTTTTGTAAATCCTTAATCTCTTTTTTTATAGCAGTGTAATCAGGTTTGGTTTTTAAAAAATCCTCATACAGGCCAAAAGTAAGGCTGTGTCCGCGAAATTGCCAAAAATCAGAAGCGTGGGTAAAAATCTCATTTCTCTGATTTTCATGGAACCAAAAAAGTAGAGAAAATCCCATCTGCTCAATCCATTCCCTCCTCAGGTTGAGGTCATGATATAACTTTTTACGTTGCTCAATGGTGTCAATATTTAGTGTGTCTACCTGGATGAATTTCTGAGGTGTTGGGATTATTCGCTTAGCTGTTTTCTCACTTTTTAGATAAAGTAAAAACTCTATATTTTGGGGATTTATGGTAATGGAGTATTCAGATAAATATTCAGGAATTTCATTCTGTAAATAGCCTTGAATTACCTGTTTAGTTTCTTTATTGTTAACAAAAAAAATAAAAAATCGCGGTCTGGTTAACAGTTTGGGTAGTTTATGGCAAAACTCTTTTAATTCTATTCTTTCTGCAATTGGCAGCCGTTGATCAATTATTTTTTCAAAAGACTTTTTAGTACCGGATTTGGATAACGCCATTTTTTATCTCCATTACGATATTCAATAATGGCAAGATTATTAAGCAGTTCCAGAAATGGAGATTCAGGAGCAGTAATATCCTCCTCCCGTTGAGGCAGCCATTCTGGGTTATTTGCAATTTCCTGTAAAATCTGTCTCTGGGCTTCATTGAGTGAGTATTCGTTATATCGTTTGATAATTGCTCTCTCCACATCAGGAATAGTGACTGTAGTCTGATCTTTTTCAATTACTACATAATCGAGACTGTTAAACAGGAGGCGTATGGTTTGACGAATGTTACCTCCTCCAAACTCAATTATTTTTTCAACTGCATCTTCTCCAATATATTCTTTGGGACACCAATTAAAAATCAATTCTTTCAGGAGCTTTTTATTTTTCTTTATCGATTCCTTTTCTTCTTTTAGTTTATCTTGTTTTGATTTAGGTTTTGGTACTATTTTAACGGAAGGAAAAAACAAGGTTTCACCAATAGTGGAAATACCGGCAAACCGGGGACAGCAGGCTACCGATATATCAATCATATAAATAATATTTGCCAGGGGTTTCTCTAAAAAATTTCTATTTTCATCCAATAATTTAAATGATATTTCCAACGGCATTTTATCCATATCATCAACCAAAAACAGCAGATCCTTGCCGGCAGCTTCTTTCAAAGCAGCTAAGAATTCATTGATCTTTTTTAGTAACTCATTTGGTTTTACTTTATATGTTTTTCTTAAATTTTGTCTGTTTATGTCATTGAGCTGCAGATCTCCGTATACTTTTGCTGACAGCCACTGTGAGATGAACGGTATTTCAGGCAGGCCAATTTTTATTTCCCCGCCTTTTTTTACTTTCTTTTCAGTTTCCTCATCAAATGATATTTCAAGTTCGCTGGTTAATATTTTTACCATTTGCTTAATCTCATCAAGAAGGTCTTTGCTGAAGGTAATTTCATTCTCTATGGCAGCCTGGGCTCCTTTCAAGGCAAGGGATAACAATAAATCAAAATGAGTAAAATCATAAGGATTGCCGATCTCATTAATTGAATACCGGGCCACTAAAAATTCATCTTTAATATTGTCATGTACTGCTAATTGATTCATAAAGGTAGATTTACCGGCTCCTTTATGCCCGAACATCAAATATTTCCTGTTTTGTTTTTTTATTAGAGAAAGTCGTTTTTGGGTTTCATTAATATATTTTTCATAGAGCCCTTTGTATAATTTTGCATCTCCGGGCATAAGAGGTTCCATTTTAAATTCACTGTATATTTGTTCTATGGATGACATGTAAAACTCCTTTAGAAATAATATCTATTA
>JAWODZ010000217.1:0-21456 GCA_046483025.1 bacterium | reverse complement strand
CTTTGTCCTGAACAGCTCTTCACTGATATCCAGTTCAGGGTACCTGATGCTTGCTTTAATCCTGCAGTCAAGAGAGGAGGGTACCCCCAGCTTTATATCATTGTATTTGCCGTCGGCAATGAATTTATCGATACCCTCACCCAGCTCATCAATGATTATTTCATTTTCATAAGTCTCCTTTGCCAGTAATGAATTTTTAAGCTTTCCAATATAATAATCACTGTATATAATTCTTTTTTTTATTGCCTGTATTAATACTTATTTAGCAACCAGTACAGTCAAAGAATTTAAAATTTCATATCTTAAGATATCAACAACTGAAGGACGTGTTCTGGTGATAATTATGAATACAATTCTAATTTTTGTTAAAAAGATAACTGTATTTGATTTCACCACCTTTTGGCTTGACTATATAGCAATATTAGTATCATTATTTATGTTGGTAGTAATTATTAGAAGTGCCTATAAAAATTTAACCAAACTGGACAGAGAAGAAAAATCTTTATGGGATGACTGATTTACTGATATTCAGTAATAAAATTAACTATTTATTATTAATTAATTTAAAGTTTTTAAAATGATCAAAAAAAAGTTTTCATTTCCGCTTATTATTATTTTTATTGTATTTATTTTTATAGCTGCCACAGGAAATCATATTTATTCAGCAGGTAGAAATTTATATGTAAAGATTAAACTTTTCAGCGAAATATTAAATACTATAAATGATAGTTATGTAGAAGAAGTCTCTTATGATACTTTGATAGAGAATGCTATACAAGGTATGGTAACTGAGCTTGATCCTCATACTAAATATATGACAACAGAACAATTTAATGAATGGAATAAAAATTATAGAGGATATTTCGGGATTGGTATCCGGTATGATATTATTAACAAAAAGATTACAGTAATCTCAGTTTTTGAGGGTAGTCCTTCTGATAAGGCTGGTATCAAACCCGGAGACAGGATAGTTACTATTAATGGTGAGTCTGCTTATGGTATTAAAAGAGAGAAAGTGCCTGAAAAACTAATGGGTCCTAAGGGTACAAAGGTAAATGTTGGGATTGAGAGGTCCTCTTGGAAAACACCTCATGAGGTGGTAATTATTAGAGATGAAATCCATGTAAAAAGTATTCCCTACATATTTATGATTGATGAGAATATAGGATATATGCATATGGTCCGATTTTCAAAAACAACTGAAAATGAATTAATAGAGGGATTACAATATCTTGAGTCCAAAGGTATGAAAAAATTGGTTCTGGATTTAAGAAATAATGGAGGGGGGTATCTTTTAGCAGCAGTAGAGGTGGTAGACAGATTTCTTGAAAAGGACAGAAAAATTGTTTATACCAGGGGTCGGATAAAAAATTCAATTCATCAGTTTTTTTCCACAGATAATAATACCTATAGTCAGTTACCCATTATTATACTTATTAACAGGCACTCTGCTTCTGCTTCAGAGATTGTCTCAGGAAGTCTGCAGGATTGGGATAGAGCTATAATTTTAGGGGAAACAAGTTTTGGTAAAGGACTGGTACAGAATCAGTATACATTTAATGATGGGTCTGCCTTATTGATCACTACTGCCAGATATTATACTCCTTCAGGCAGATTAATCCAACGACCATTTAAAAATAAATCCCATGAAGAATATTATAAAGAAGTATTGATTGACAGTTTACGCAAGATTTGGGAGCAAGAACCCACTCGACCACAATATCAAACTATGATTTTAAAGAGAAATATTTTAGGCGGGGGCGGTATTACTCCCGATATCTTTTTAAAAACTCCGGAAGATACTATTAGTGATATTGTAAGAGATCTATACTATTCCAAGGACAGGTTATTTTTTACATTTGCTGAAAGTATTATAGATTCAAGTGAGCCTGAACTTTCCATGACTTCTGAAGAATATCTTAATCATTTTGATTCTTGTGATTTGTTTTCTAAATTTTTAAATTATATAAAAGACAAGGAAATTGAATGTTCCTTCAAAGAAATCAAAGAGAACAAGAAGGATATAATCTTTCTTTTAAAGAGAGCGGTTGCTAATCAAAAATTGGGGAATGGAGTAGGATATAAATTGACACTTCTTCATGATATTCAATTCAAGGAATCAATTAAATATTTTCCTGAGGCAGAGCAATTGATCGAGCAAAGAACTAATAACAATTAATCTTCTCGGATGGAAAAAACAGAAAAAAAATTCTTTAAAATTGTTGATAGAAAGCTGGGAGATGAATGGCAGAACTGGGACGGAAGTGTGGAAAGCTATAATAATATTTCCCATGCCGGCAAGCGTATTTACATGGGATTACTTTTAGTTTCAATAATAGTTGGAGGTGGATTTTGTTTTTTTATATGGTATATGATCTATCCCCGCTTAGAAGAATTTCATCCTTCTTTACCCCTGATAATCGGCTTGTTGATTTTTGTTTTATGGCTGATAGTCGCTTTATGGTTTCTCGTTATGGTTTTTTCAATTATGACTGAGAAAGATTTGCTGATGAAATTTCGGGGTAAAGAATTTTCTGTAACTTTTTTTGTTCCTTTAGTATTTAAATTAGGCAGTAAGCTGGGCATCTCTACTGACCTTTTAGGACATTCATTTGTAGAGGTAAGTAATGCATTAATTAAAACTTCAAAGATAAAAGTAAATCCTGAAAATCTTCTCGTTCTTCTACCCCGTTGTTTGAAAAAAGATATACTTAATAAAATTTCCGCTTATTCAAAAAAATTGAATATACCTACTTTTATTGTAGGAGGAGGAGAAAAAGCAAGAGAACTGATTTATAAAATAAAACCGAAAGCAATAATTGGAGTTGCCTGTGAGCGAGATCTTTTAAGTGGAATTAGAGATGTGGTTGATATGATTCCTGTTATTGGTATCCCGAATAAGAGACCAGAAGGCCCCTGTAAAAATACAATCATTGATTTTCATGAGTTTCAGAAAGCTGTTAATTTTTTTCTTAAAAACGATACTTTAATATCTAAAAAGTAAAAATCTCCATAACTTTTAAAAAGGGTGAATTATATTCTTTTAAAATTAAAATATTATATCTAAAGACATAATTTATTCAGAAATTTTTACAGGAGAAAATCATTCAGCAGTAAGTTTAATCTATAGAAATTATGTTTAATTTTGAATTTGAATTGACAAAATTTTTTTTTAGAGCCAATCATTATGGAATACTCTGATTTCCCTGATCTACATTTACAACAAGCACCGGTTTTGACTCCACAAATGACCACTAATCGGTTAAAAAAATCTAAAGATTTCTGTTTTTCGAAATATGTTATTTTGGGATTTTCCCCTTTTCTCTATTCCTATATTAAAAAAGAATTTTCCGGGGTTAGCACTGGATATGTAAATAAACTATTCCCCTATTATACTTTTAAGTTTGACAGTCAACTCATTACTTTTCAATTCCCGGGCTTAGGTGCTCCACTTACAGGAGCGTTATTAGAAGAGTCAATTGCCTTGGGAGGAGAAATATTTATTTTTTTTGGCAGTACAGGTATTTTAAAGGAAGATATTGTCCAAGATAACCTTATTATTCCCTCCGGCGCTTTAAGAGATGAAGGAACATCTTTTCATTATATCCAATCCGGTAGATACAGTTATCCGGACAAACATCTCATGTCCCTGATTAATAAAACATTCAAAAAATCCGGCTATGTTACTCATAAAGGAAGAGTCTGGACAACTGATGGAGTTTATCGGGAAACGCCATCAAAAATTCAGAAAGTTAAACGGGAAGGTTGTATAGCTGTTGATATGGAAGCTTCTGCGTTGTTTACTATAGCTAAATTTCATAAAAAAAGAATAGCTGGATTTTTTGTTCCCAGTGACCTTGTGAGCCTGAAAGGATGGAAGCAATATAAATCAGGTAATGATAAAATAAAACCTGTCAAACTATTACATCTTGCATTGGACATAATAAAACAATGCAGAAAGGAATAAAATGAATAATAAATTATCAAGTAATGAGCTTATTGCATTAGTAAAAAGTGTTTTTTCTCCTGCATCTTCGGATAAAAGGATTGCTTTACTTATTGATATTCCGGATCAAAAGGTAACAGATAATAATGGGTGGAAAGAAAGAAGAACTATTGGGTATGACTGGTACCAAGGGTTAAATCAAGTCAAAACCTCTCTGAAATTATCTGAAGTAAATTTAGTTGCATACCCAAATGTTCACAGTAATAATGCGGATCTGCCTGAAAAATGTTATGTTATGGATTCATTTTCGGAAGCACTGAATACAGAGAATGTCCGAAACTATGGAGAATTGGATGACTTGGCTCGGGTGCTTGACAATCATCAAATTATTTTTGCTTTAACTGAGTTCTCTGCTACTGCACCTCTGAAGCTTAGAGCAAAGGAGGAGAATTTTAGAGCAGCTACTATGCCCGGTTTTTCAGCTGCAATGCTTCCAGCTTTAAAACTTGATTATGATAAGATTAATCAAAGAGTTAATGTGATAAAAAAAAAGTTGGATGTGAGTAAAAGTGTTGATATTGAATTTACTGTAGGAAGAAAAGAAAAATATTCTGTCTGTTTCGACCTTCGGCACCGACAGGCTCATGCTTCGGGAGGCAGATTTCCTGATTCGGGAACAGCTGGTAACCTGCCCAGTGGTGAAAGTTATATTGTTCCCTATGAAGGAGAAAAAACGGAAAAAAGTCTGTCATCAGGGATTCTTCCGGTTCAATTTGAAAATGAGGTTGTTTTGTATCAAATAAAAGAGAATAAGGCGGTTACAGTATTAAGTAAAGGGCCCTATTCCGAAAATGAAAAAGCAAAAATTGCCGAAGAACCGGCTTACAGCAATATTGCCGAAATCGGCTTTGGTATTCTTAAGGATTTTGGCATAAAACCAGTCAATGAAATTCTGATTGATGAAAAATTAGGTCTCCACATTGCATTTGGCAGAAGTGATCATTTTGGAGGTGCAGTGGGAGTTGATGATTTTTCCAGCCCGGAAACAGTTGAACATACTGATAGAATTTTTATCCCCGAGATTCAGTCTCAGGTTAATGTAGACAAAGTAACCTTGAAAAAAAATGATGAATCTGAAGAAGTACTTATGGAAGATAATGAATATACTGTTTGAAAGGGTTAAGAACATTTTAAAAGCTGACGAAATTCGGTGTCAGTATGATGATCGAAATCGAAAAGTTAACCATGAAACTGTTTGTAGAACAGAGTTACTATGTGAAAGAATTTGAATATAGTCTCCGATAAATGGTGATGATGATACTGATAGTGATGGGAAAAATGGATGATTATCAATAAATAAACAAGTTGAATAAAAAATAACTAGATTTTTAACATTATTAAATCATTTACAAGGAAATTGTATGAAGATAGGAATTATAGCCGACAGCCATGATAATATTCCGGCTCTGAAAAAAGCTGTAAACTTATTCAATGAAATGGAAGTCGCCTGTGTTATTCATGCTGCAGATCTGATTGCTCCCTTTGTATCCAAACCTCTTTCTCGATTGCATTCTGATTTTGTAGCAGTATTCGGGAACAACGAAGGAGAAAAGTTTTGTCTTAGAAAAACTTTACAGAATAAAATATATCGGGCTTTTTATATTCTTCAATACAAAGGAAAAACTATTCTTATGCTTCATTAACCTGATAATATTGAGATTTTAGCTCAAACTGGAAAGTTTGATGCTATAATCTACGGTCATACTCATGAATCAGATACCAGGCAGGGCAAGACAGTGGTTATATGGTAAAAGAACCATTGCGTTCTGGGATACAGAAACAAATGAAGTTAAAATAATACCTATTTAAAAAATGATGTAACCATTTTAGTTGTAATACGTCTTTATTAATGAAGAAAGAAAATAGAAAATGAAAAAAAATAAATACAAAAAATTTTTAAACAAGAATAAAGATAAAGTTTTCAGTTATGCAGTGTATTTTTTGCATTGTTGGGAAGATGCAGAAGATATAACCCAGGAGGTTTTTATGAAACTCTGGAACAATTGGTATCACATAAATCCTCAAAAAAGAGAATCCTGGATTATGAGAGTGACTCATAACTGTTGTATTGATTTACTACGTAAGAGAAAAAAGATGACACAAACAGCTGATATTGATATTATTAATAGTAAAAATTTATCTGATCATACTGATATTTTTTCAAATCCGGAAAAGCAATATCATTTAACTGAACAGCAGAAAATTATTTTATCAGCTATGGCAAAATTACCGAAGAAGCAGCAAAATGTTCTTATACTGTATTATTTTTATGATAAGAGAATAAAAGAGATCAGTAATCTGCTTGAGATAAAAGAGTCAACCTTAAAAGTAATATTACATCGTGCCAGAAAATCAATGAAGACACTGCTTTCTGAGTATTTTTATGAGAAAAAAGGAGGACAATATGAGTTTGCAGTGTGATTATTTTCATAAATTATTTGATGAGTATATTAATGATACTCTTCCTTACAAGCAGAAAAAATTAATTACTGCTCATCTTAAAACTTGTGACACATGTAAGAAAGAGTATAATAAAGAGATTAAGATCATGAAAGCAATGAAAGACATGCCGCTTTTTCCCTGTCCCCAAAAAGTGATTCAGAGAATTGAAAATCAAACCTATGGTAGAAATAAAAACCAAACAATTATATCACAATTATTTAATTGGCTGTTCATATATAAATTAAGACCTATTACAATTGGATTAACAGCTGTTATTATAATTATTATAGTTGCTGTTTCTCCTTTCTCTTTCTTAAATGATTCAAAAAGAGATGTTGAAGAAACCATGTATACTGCTGAGGAAGTAAAAAAAGCAAAAAAAGAGGCGGAATTAAGCCTGACTTATATTGGACATATTCTTAATGAAAAAAATAAAAAAGCAGTTAATAATGTTTTATTAGATAGGTTTCCCGAAATAATTAGAAAAAGTTTAAAAAATTCAATAAATATAGTTGGAGGTAAATAGTTATGAAGACTAAAATTTTTACAACCGTATTATTCTTACTTTTCATTTTTGTTACTGTTTATTCACAGGAAATAGATATAACCAAACATCCGGGTTATATTGACCTTGAGATGATAGAAATTCCGGAGTCAGCTGGTGAAATAACAGATATATCGCTTGGTCCTGCAATGTTGAGAATGTTTAAATCTTTTGGAGATAATGAAAGAGGATTAAAGAATATGGATGGGTTGTTATCTATTAGAGTGAAATCTTTTGAAATTGACAGTGAAGTTACAAAAAAAATCGAACCGATTATTAACAATATTCTGGTAAAACTAGAAAATGATAAATGGGAACAGCTGGTTAGGGTCAAAGATAAAGATGAACGCACAGTCATTTCAATGAGATATGAGAAAAACAGACCGGTAGGACTTCTGATTATGTCTTACAAACCATATCGTGAAGTTACGTTTGCTAATATTGTAGGACATATTGATATTGGAGAAATTGCCAGAATGGGTATGGGATTCAGTAATTCAACGTTAGACAGCCTTAAAGATTTTGAAGATGAGTTTGAAGAAGACGATGAAGACTTTGAAAATTAATTAATCAAAAACAGGAGATGGGTAAATGTCAACAAATTCAACGGCCACGGTAAGAAATCAGTCTTTAAAGTGGAAACATAGCTTAACTGCAGTTCTTGAGGTATTTGGGGTTTATATGGTTGGCCAGCTCATTGCATTTATTTTAATTAAACTATTGCAAATAGATGTGGTAAATCCCATTGAAGTATTGAAAGCTAATCCCGATGCGGATTTACTTGAAATGTCTCAAAAACTGGGTGTGATTTTATTGCTACAATACGGCGGTATCATGGTTCCTGCTTTATTGATCGGGTGGTGGCACCGCCGCCGAAGACTGTCTGATTATGGATGGACAACAGCCAAACGACCCTTATTCCATAATGTGTGGATTGGTATTGTGCTTTTTACAGTTGCCGGTTTACCTGGTAGATTACTTGAGGTAGTTGATCGTTTTATTATTCCTTTGGGGGAAAAGGCAATTACTCACGAGGTTATCTATGCGTTGAATTGGGATTTTAAATTCTGGATTTTCATGGCAGTGGGAAGTTATTTACTCATCCCTTTTGTTGAAGAGTTTTTTTATCGGGGCTATGTTCAAACACGATTGGCAGAAGACTTTGATGCTCCTGCAGCTATATTGATAACAGCGTTGTTCTTCACATTTTCACATTCTCAATATTATCTTACACTTTCTGCCTGGACAATTGGGTTTTTATTGACAACCTTGTTTACTGCACTGGCATGGGGATACATTTTTTTCCGAACTCGATCATTAATTGCCCCAATTATAGCACATGCTCTGGTTAACATCCCTGTACGTGGTGCAGCTAATATCATATTACCAGTTGTAATGATTGCTGTTGTGGTAAGTTACCGTAAACAGATAATTAAGGCTTTCAAAAATTTTGCAGCTATTTTTAAAACAAGTATTTTTGCAAAATGGGAGACAGTGGTGGTTAGTCTGGGAGTAATTATATTTACAGTTCTGATTGCAGTAGCCCAGGATATTGCTGTCTTATTTGGAATAGTATTTCTTTTTATTGCCTTAGTATTGGAATTTTTTGAAAAACGTAAGAAAAAAAAGTAAAGAGCCACTAGGTATATACAGCAGGTCAGAATATACTTAAATTCAGCATGGTCATAAAGATTATTTTGTATTAGAACTCTCATAATTTATTTTGTATTACCTTTATCAAGAATTTTTCATGTTTTTATTATTGAATTTATAATGCAGTTGTATTATATTAATAGGAATTTTGCATTATTATTATAAAAAAATGAAAAAATACATGAAAAAAATTATTAGAGAATTTAGAGTACATGCTAAGAATTATATACTTCAGTGTTTGCTTGCAACTTTAACTGTATTCATTGTTCTTTATATTCTCACTTTGGAAAATGTAATAATAGTAGCATCCATGGGATCTACTGCTTTTGTGGTTTTTGCTCTTCCAAAGAGTGTTTCTGCGCAGCCACGGGGTGTTATTGGCGGTAATATTGTTGGTTTATTATGTGGTACAGTCTGTTCATTGATTACTGTTCCAAATGAATTATTAACTCTGGTTATATATGCAATAGCAGTAGGCCTTTCAATTTTTATTATGGTTGTCATTGATACAGAACATCCCCCGGCTTCCGGTCTTGCCTTAGGAGTAGCAATTAGTGGGTATTCATTAAAAATTACCGTTACAGTAATAACTTTTTCAATATTACTGTCAGTTGTACACGTAATTTTCAAAGATCGTATCAGAAATTTAGTTTAAGAAATAATATGGAGGGAAATATGTTCAATAATTTATTCTGGTTCGTACCTGTCAGTGCAGTTCTTGCTTTGTTTTTTGCCTGGTTGTTTTTTAAACAAATGATGAAAGAGAGTGAAGGCACGGAGAAAATGGTAAAAATAGCTTCTCATGTGCGTACAGGAGCAATGGCATATCTTAAACAACAATTTAAGGTTGTGGGAGTAGTGTTTGTTATTATTACTGCATTATTTGCTTTTATGGCATATGTACTGAAACTACAGAATCAATGGGTATGGTTTGCTTTTCTGACCGGAGGATTTTTTTCCGGTCTGGCAGGTTTCTTAGGTATGAAAACAGCTACCTATGCTTCGGCAAGAACAACCAATGCAGCCAGAAATTCTTTAAACAGTGGATTAAAAATTGCTTTCAGAAGCGGAGCAGTGATGGGACTGGTAGTTGTAGGACTTGTTCTGCTTGACATTTCCATATGGTTTGTTGTACTCAATTTTTTTGTAAAAGAGGCAAGTGTTACTCATAAATTAGTAATGATAACCACCACGATGCTTACCTTTGAAATGGGAGCCAGTACTCAGGCTTTATTTGCCAGAGTAGGCGGTGGTATCTATACTAAAGCTGCAGATGTGGGTGCAGATCTGGTGGGAAAAATTGAAGCCCAGATACCTGAGGATGATCCCCGGAATCCTGCAACCATTGCAGATAATGTTGGTGATAACGTCGGCGATGTTGCAGGTATGGGTGCTGATCTTTATGAATCCTACTGTGGTTCCATCTTAGCAACTGCTGCGCTGGGAGCAGCAGCATTTATGACCAATCCTGGTATGCAATTTAATGCAGTTATTGCTCCTATGCTTATCGGAGCAGTTGGTACGGTTCTTTCAATTCTGGGGATTTATCTGGTTCGCACTAAAGAAGGAGCATCACAAAAACAGTTAATAAAATCATTGAGCAGAGGGGTGAATTTCAGTGCAGTACTTATTGTTGTTTTTTCACTTATCATTTTAAAAATACTGAATCTTCCTCATGCCTGGGGTATTTGGGGATCAATTATTATAGGGTTATTAGTTGGCATTGGTATTGGTAAAGTAACTGAATATTATACTTCCCATTCCTTTAAGCCAACCAGGCAGATAGCAGAAAGTGCTAAGACAGGGACAGCTACGGTTATTATCAATGGAATGGGGAACGGCTTTTTATCCACTTTTTTCCCCATACTTTTTGTGTCAGTGGGAATAATACTTGCTTATCTTTTTGCTTCCGGATTCGATTTTGCTAATGTTCGTATGGGACTTTACGGCATAGGAATCGCAGCTGTAGGAATGCTTTCAACCTTGGGTATTACTCTGGCTACGGATGCATATGGTCCTATAGCAGATAATGCCGGAGGTAATGCAGAAATGGCCGAATTAGATGAAGAGGTACGTAGCCGAACTGATGCTCTGGATGCTCTTGGAAATACCACTGCTGCCACTGGTAAAGGTTTTGCAATAGGTTCTGCGGCTTTAACCGCCTTAGCTTTAATGGCTTCATATATTGAAGAGATTAAAGTTGGACTTCTTCGTATTGGAGAAAAAGCATTAACTTTTGCAGATGGTCATACAGTGTCGTTATCAGAAGCAGGATTGAACGATTTTGTAGATTATTATAATATAACACTTTTGAATCCTAAAACCCTGATAGGTCTTCTTCTTGGTGCTATGATGGCCTTTCTTTTCTGCGGATTGACCATGAAAGCAGTGGGAAAAGTAGCCTCACTTATGATAGAAGAAGTTCGCAGACAATTCAAAGAGATCAAAGGGGTATTAAAGGGTAACACAGATCCGGATTATGCAAAATGTGTAGAGATTGCCACTCAAGGGGCACAGCATGAGATGATGTTTCCTTCTCTGGCAGCTATAATTGCACCTGTACTGATTGGATTCATTTTGGGAGTCCCAGGGGTTATGGGACTGTTGATTGGTGCTCTTTGTGGTGGTTTTGTTCTGGCGATATTTATGGCCAATACAGGAGGTGCCTGGGATAATGCTAAAAAATTTATTGAAGAAGGAAATTTTGGCGGTAAAGGTTCCGAAGCTCATAAGGCAACAGTTGTTGCTGATACTGTAGGTGATCCTTTTAAAGACACTTCCGGTCCCAGCTTAAATATTTTAATTAAACTGATGAGTATGGTTGCTATTGTTATGGCAGGAATTACTGTATCATTTTCACTGTTATAACATTAAGTATACAAAATTTCCATAAATTATCATTAAAAGCTCTGGCAGCTAAATTGTTTTTATCTGGCAGGGCTTTTTTGTTTTTATTTACTATCGGTATTGTGATCTTTCCCCGGCATACTATTTGATGTGATTATAACTTATAATATTATTGTTGGTTTGAGTAATTTTTGTTTCATTTTGAGATATCTGATGGTAATAAAAGTGCAATTTGCAATATTATTTGTCTGAAAGGAACTCAGGATGTTTAAGAAAACAAAGAATATCAATATCCAAAAAAAAATTTCAATTCCTATAATTACTACTATGACCATATTTCTTCTTATAAGCTCTATTATTACTGCTCATTATATAAGAGATTTAACCAGAAAAAAAGTTGAAATTAAAGCTCTATCCTTAGTTCAAGAAAAAGCAGATAAAATTGAACTTTTTTTTGCAGAAAAAGTCCAGATTCTCAATACATTTTTAAATAATCCTTTTTTTCTGGAATGGTATTCACAATATGATCACTATCGGAAACCTTTAAGAAATGATAGAACGTATCATAAAATTATTCAATATATAAATCAGATCATGCAAGATGATCAGACTATAAAATCATTGTTTTTTGCTACAGCTAATACTCTCGAATACTTTGATCATGAAGGACGGTATGAAATGGAAGGATATAATTTACAAGACCGTCCCTGGTGGAATAATGCTTTAGAAAGAAATAAATTATACTGTGATCTGGAAGGTGTTGATTATAAGGATAGTACATTCACAGCAGCTTTACAGCTTCCAATTTATGATAAAAAAGGCCGGCTTCTTGGGGTTGCAGGTATGGATATTTCTTTTGAAACTATTGGTGATTTGATGAGAGGTATTAACTATGAAGGTGTTGGTAATGCTTTTTTACTTGATGACAATAATAGAATTATATATTTTCCTAATATTAGAGAAAAGAATTTATTTTTCAAAAAACTTACTTATATTGATAGTCTTTCCAATAAAAATTCTAATTTTTCTCGATTAGATAAATCAATTTTGATTCATAATAAAGGTTTAGCCGATGTATACTGGAGAGGAAATTCCAATATTATTCTTTATACACATGTTACTCCTTCGAATTCTGTTTTTAACTGGTCTCTAGGACTGATGGTACCTAAAAAGGTAATCCAGTCTCCGGTTAATAGGATAACTGTGATTTCTATTATTGCCATATTTTGTGCTGTGGTTATACTCTCCCTCATAACTTTTTTTCTTACCTCTTCAATTACTCACCCTTTAAACAGACTGGCAAACAGATTGGATGAGATTGCTAATGAAAGAAGTGATCTAACCAAAGAATTACCTGTTGAATCCGAAGATGCTATTGGGAAAACTGCTCATAATTTCAATACTTTTATATCCCATATACGAGAATTACTCACAGCAGTAATTCAAAATACTTTTGATGTTGCTGATCGGACAACAGAAATTTATAAACATTCTGCTGATATTTCAGAAGAGGCCAAACAGATGTCAGAACAGGCAAAAGAAGTTGCTAATATTTCTCCTCAGATGCTTGCTACAATCAATGAAATAAATCAGGAAGCAGGACGTGTTGCTGACCTTTCCAGGGAATCAAATAATTCAGTATCAAAAGGGGAATCGCTAATTCAAAGTAAAATTGAACAAATGGAAAATATTTCCAAAGCTCTTATAACAATCTACAGTGATATGGAGAATATGAATAAAAATTCAAAACAGTTGAAAGAAACTGTTTTTAAAATAAATGAGATCAATACCCAGATAACCACTCTTTCTTTAAATGCTTCTATAGAAGCAATACATGCCGGAGAAGCAGGAGAAGGGTTTTCAGTTATTGCCAGGGAGATTAAGAAGTTAAGCCAGAATACAAAAGATATCAATGATGAAACTTCAGATATGCTGGATAGTTTTGGGCAGAATATCCAGTCTCTATATAATTCCATGATAGAATTACGGACAAGAATTTCAGAAGAAATTGAATCATTTAAGGAAATCGACAGTACATTCAAGTCAATTCTAGAGGATGTTGAAAATTCTGATCATGCTGCTGATAAAATGAAGATTAGGATAAATAAACAGATGGATCTGATTCGCAGTATAGATTCTTCTATACAGCAGATTTCTGAAGCTACAGAGCACATTTCTGAAGGTATTTCAAGTTCATTTCAGGAGATTTCAGTTGTTGATTCTCGGGTTAAAAAACTTCAGAAATCTACCAAAGAGTTCAAGGTATAATTTTTTTAAAATTTTTAAAATTTATTGGTTTATGATTTTATTTTAAAATTGAATTTATTTTTATTTTTTATTTTTTTCTTTTCACGATATTACAATTCTGCAGTAATAGTTAGACAATTTAAGTTTCCCATACTTCCAAAAGAACTCAAGCCATAATCAAAGTGATATTTTCCATAAACTATTCCTAGTCCCAGAGAAATACCTGCAAGGGTTTCATTCATTGCACCGGTTTTTTGTTCTTGACCTCTGGAATTATATCCCCAGCGAAAGAAAAAATTTTCAGTAATGGTAAATTCGCCTCCCACAGCCCAATAAAGCCCTAAAAAAATATCACTTTCTGAATAAAAAAACCTATACAAATTAAAACTGATCAGTAATGGTAAATGAGCAAGGTGCTGGGAAATTCCAAATCTGAACAGAGAGGGAAGGAGTTCTTCTGAATTATAGAAAGAATCAACAGATTTTCCTATGTTCTGAAAACTAACACCCAAATTTAAATTTTTTTTAGGGATTTTATACAATAGACCAATATCAAGGGCTAAAGCAGAAGCTACATAATTGTCAATCTGAGAGTTAATATATTTTATTGTTGCTCCATAATGAAAATTGGGGGAAAAGGAAGCAGCATAAGTAGAGGAAATTAGAACATCTCCAGCATAGAAGCTTCCCAAATCATTATTATCAGTATCCCTTTTCCGCATTTCACCATAATTGATATAGGATAAGGAGAAACCAAGCTGTCCTTTGGTCTTAAGTGTTTTATTAAATCCAATATATCCCGTATTAATATCTGCTATTTGGTTTAGATAGGAACAGGTAGCGCTAAGATTTTTCACTCCAACTAAAGATGCTGGATTATATCGCATAGAATATAAGTCACCGGCTACAGAAGTGAAAGCACCTCCCATGGCTAAGGGACGGCTTCCCAAATCAGTTCGTAAGAAATCGAATCCTTCTTTAACACCTGTTCCCTGAGAGAACAACAGCATTGGGGTGATTATCAGTAAAGTTATAATTTTTTGTTTCATTTTTCTCACTCTATCATTATATAAAAATAACTGAGCCACTCATCGGATTCGAACCGATGACCTGCTCATTACGAATGAGCTGCTCTGCCAGCTGAGCTAGAGTGGCTGTATTGTTAAAAGAAATTATTTCTTTTAACAAACAAAGTCAAGTTAATTTATTTAATAAATAAATTTAATAAACTTAGCGGTTAAAGTCAAGAGAGTGAAAAACTTGCATTTAAACAAAATTTTACATGATGATATGAATGAATTATCTTCATATATTTTTTAGGTGGAATAGATCATTTAAGTTACCAACTATATTGAAATTGGAGTATTTATATTTACAATTTATTGTAATTTTTTTAAAAAAAATACAATATATAGTATTTTTCCCTTGACATTTACTCTCAATTTTTTTATGTTATATCATCTAATACGCTAGCCATTTTTTTAAATAATAAAGGACGATGAAATGAAAAATAATAATTTTACAGATGATTTATTTAATATCGAAGATAATGGGAATAAATCAAAAACAGTAACCGTTTCCACTTCACCAGTATCTAATAAAGATGAAACTAAAGATAGTATACTCCAGGATTCGGATAATGATGATAACACTGTTAACATACCTTTAACAGATAATGCTCTTATCGTACTGAAAAAGAGGTATCTGAAAAAAGACAGTGAGGGAAATGTTATTGAAACTCCTGTTCAACTTTTTAGAAGAGTGGCAAAATTTATTGCTTCAGCAGATACACTGTATGGTTCTGAAGCCCAGGTAAAAGAAAGTGAAGAAAAATTTTTTCGAATGATGACAAATCTGGAATTCCTGCCCAATTCTCCAACTCTTATGAATGCCGGTCGTGAACTGGGCCAACTTTCAGCCTGTTTTGTTCTTCCGGTAGAGGATTCTATGAACTCGATATTTGAAGCTGTAAAAAATACAGCTTTGATTCATAAATCAGGTGGCGGGACAGGTTTTTCATTTTCAAGGATCAGACCCTGTAATGATATTGTAAAATCTACACATGGGATAGCTTCTGGTCCTATCTCATTTTTACAGGTATTTGATGCGGCGACTGAAACAGTAAAACAGGGAGGTACCCGCAGAGGAGCAAATATGGCAATTCTCCGAGTTGATCATCCTGATGTTGAATCCTTTATTACCTGTAAAGAGGATAATGAAAGTCTGAATAATTTTAATATTTCTGTGGCTATAACGGATAAATTCTGGAATGCTCTGGAAGCTGGTCAGGATTACGATTTAATTAATCCTCATTCCAAGAAGGTGATTAAATCTTTGAATGCAAAAGAGGTTTTTGATAAAATAGTATATCATGCCTGGAAGAACGGAGATCCGGGAGTGATTTTCATTGATAGAATCAATAAAGACAATACCACTCCTAACCTGGGACAAATTGAATCTACCAATCCCTGTGGAGAACAACCCCTGCTTCCCTTTGAATCCTGTAACCTGGGTTCGATAAATCTTTCTAAGATGGTGATTGAAAAAGAACAAGAAACAGTGATTGATTATGAGAAGTTGAGAAAGACAGTAAGAAATGCTGTCCATTTTCTGGATAATGTTATAGATAAGAATAAATTTCCTTTGAAAAAGATTGAGGAACAAACAAAGGCAACCAGGAAAATAGGCCTGGGAGTGATGGGATTTGCCGATTTGTTAATACAACTTGAAATTCCCTACAATTCCAAAGAAGCAGTTAAAATTGCTCAGGATATCATGAAATTCATAAATGAAGAAGCAAAAAAGAAATCACAGGAATTGGCCCAAAAAAGAGGGGCATTCCCCGCATTCTCCGGGAGTAAATATGAAATGAATGGAGAAGACAGAATCCGAAATGCAACCAGAACTACCATTGCTCCTACCGGAACCATCAGTATTATCGCAGGGTGTTCCGGTGGTGTTGAACCTATATTTGCTCTTTCCTTTGTCAGAAATGTAATGGATGATGATAAACTGCCGGAGGTTCATCCTCTGTTTTTAGAAACACTGAAAAATAAGGGACTGTATTCAGAAAGTATTGAGAAAAAAGTCGCAAAGGAGGGTACTCTCAAAAATGTTGATGAAATCCCTGAAAATTTAAAAAATTTATTTGTTACTTCTCATGATATACGGCCTGAATGGCACATCAGGATGCAGGCTGCATTTCAGGAGTATACAGATAATGCCGTCTCGAAAACAGTAAACTTCCCCAATAGTGCAACCATTGAAGATGTTACCCGTGTTTACCGGCTGGCCCATGATCTGGACTGTAAAGGAGTAACAATCTACCGGGATGGCAGTCGTTTAAAACAGGTTTTAAATAAAGGAGATTCAGAATCTAAAAAGAAATCAATAAAAAAAGGCCGAGATTCCAAACTTTGCGGATTTACTTCTAAATTAAACACAGGCCAGGGGTCTTTATATGTGACCATCAATACAAATGATGAATATTCTCCGGTAGAAGTATTTGCAAATATTGGCAAGAGCGGTGGTGACACAGCTGCTCTTGCCGAGGCTATTGGCAGATTGATTTCTATCGCCTTGCAGAACAATGTTAAAGTTGATGATATCAGTAATACCTTAATGGGAATTACAGGATCACGGCCGGTATGGAATGAAGGGAGTTTGATTAAATCAGTGCCGGATGGTATCGGCCAGATACTGCGGAAGGAGTTTGGTGAAAATCCTGAAGCAAAGAAAGAATCTATTGAAAAAGGTCATGATCAGCACCATGTGTCGAAAGAGAATCCAGTTGAATTGACCGGTTTGGAATGCCCGGACTGCGGCAGCACTATGGAAACGGAAAGTGGGTGTATGTTCTGCAGATCATGCGGGTATTCGCATTGCGGGTAAAGCGCATTTTTTACAATTTTTTTTTAGTTTTAGACAGGATTAACAGGATTGACAGGATTTTATCTATTGCAATTAAGAAATACTTTTTTGGTACTCATAAAGAATTCCATACTCCGCTGGTGCTCCTGCCCCAGCGAAACTTGAATGTCTTTGTATTCTGTTATAGTTCATTGTCAGAATCGCAGATAACGCAGATGAATGGATGACGCAGATAAAACTTTCCGAACATATTATTCATCTGTGAAATCAGTGCTATCTGCGGCCATCTGTGATTCAGACTTTATTGTTACTTGAGGGTAATAACCTTATATAATTTTCTTACAATAATCCCTTACTATACACTGACTACATAATGGCCTTTGGGGTTTGCACCATTTCCTCCCAATTTCCCAACAAGAAAAATCAATAATACCTGGAAACTCCGGATTTAATTCCCTGGCTTTATAAATCAACATATCGTTAGTTGCATATTTAGGAACAAAGCCCATTCTTTTCATTACTCTAATAATATGTACATCAGGTGATATATCAATGGAATAATAGTCAGAAAATGGTATTCGAAATTGCCGTGCAAGAATATTAACAGCCATTGTTGATATTTTTATACCACTACCATTAAATTCTAAAAATCTATAAACTACAGCTGAACTGCTTGGATTATTATTCCAAATATTAGCAGCATTACCATTATATTCTTCCTTGATCCTGTGCAAAGCATCAAAAAAAATTTTAGACATTGTATTATTATAGCGATGTAACTTTTTTTTGTTGAACATAGATTTTATTTTAGATTTACTAATTGATACCAAATCACTAAATTCAAAAGAATCTATTTCCTTATATATTTCATATGGAATTAACCAAGCCCTCTCAGCTTTAATTTGACGATCCATTAAACAAGCTAATACATATGCATGAGGATATCTGTCTAAATCATTAAGGATAATGTTTGCTTTATCATTATCTACAAAATGAACAATCTGACTTTTTGGATTAGCAAATCTTTCTTTAGCAATTTTTAATAATAAATTTTCCATATAATAATATGAAAGATATAAATTCTTTATTCACCATGCTCTCCTGCACGTACGAGCCAAAGTGCCATAATATATCCTTTCTTGTTTAAATTTCAAACTGCCCCTTATACCCCTCGAATAATTTATCTTTAAATATTGAATACACTTTCGGATCGGTTAATTTTTTATATAAATCAAGTTTGGTATGGACAAATTCAAGAAGTAAATTTTCCAATACTTTATCAAATTTATATTTAATGGCTGAGAGTGTATTATTTTCATTCATAACTGCAAGAAGTTCTTCATCATTTTCTAATTTAACTTTTATATTCTCAAGGTCAACTTGATTTTCCTCAGTTAAATTTAAACCATAAGTTTCATTCAATAGTCTAATTATATTGGATAGCAGATCTTTTTCTTCTTCCTCCTGTTGAGGTGTGCCATCGGAAATAGGTTTAACAATTCCATCTTTTTTCTTCAAAGAGGCATCTCCCTCATAGGTTTGTTCTATTCGGAAAGATGCAAGATCAACAGCATCTCGGATTTCATGGGGAAAAGGAACTTTGTGTTTAGGTAACTTGCGATTTAAATGTTTGGCAAATACATATAATTTTTCCAGATCAGTATCCTGATAGGAAATCATTTGAGAAACAAATCCATATAATCGTATATAGCTTTGCAAAAGTGACCTGAAATCCTCTCTTTTATCTTCATCAGCAATAAATTGCCATTGAGTTACAACTTTATCCAGAACAGGCTGCAGTTTTTCTTCAGGTGCTGAAGAATTGTAAAAAATATTGGCAAAGTTTTCAATATCAATTTTGGTATATACTTCAAATTCTTCCAGTTCGTTTTCATAGTCATGTAATTTATTGGGATCAGTTTCACCTTCCAGTAAAGTGGTCTGATAAAAATCCTGAAATGCTGTCTGAATATCTTCAATATCATTTACAAAATCCAGGATTGCAGTTTTGGTTTTCGCTTTTGCCGGACGGTTCAATCGGCCTAAGGTCTGAACTGCGTTCACTCCTCCGAGTTTCTTGTCCACATACATGGTATGAAGATAGGGTTCATCAAAACCGGTCTGAAATTTATTAGCAACAATAAGTATACGGTATTCAGGCATTTTAAAAGCATCTTCAATACTTACCTTGGGCGGCAGTTTGTTTAAGCCATTTTCTGTTGTTTCAAGACCGGTATCAGGATCTTTTACTGTGCCGGAAAAAGCTGCTAACGGCTTGATCTGTAATCCTTTCTCAGCCATAATTTTTTTGAACATGAAGTAAAACTTTACTACATGTAACCGGGAACAGGTGGCAACCATAGCCCTTCCGCGCCCCTGGATTGCGTTAACAGTAACATCCAAGAAGTGATCCAGCATAATTCTGGTTTTCATTTCAATGGCATGTGGTTGTAAGTCCACCCAGTTCTTGAGCAAATGTACCGCTTTTTTCTTTTCATATTCTTTATCTTCTTTTAGGGTTTTTACAAGTTTAAAGTACCGTTCGAAGGTAGTATAATTTTCCAAAACATCTAAAATAAAATTTTCTTCAATAGCCTGCCGCATAGAATAAACATGAAAAGCTACATACCTTCCGTTTTGATCTTTTCTCCCAAAAAGTTCCAGTGTTTTGTTTTTTGGAGTAGCTGTAAAAGCAAAATAAGAAATATGCTTCTGGGGACCTCTGTATTTAATTTCCTTAATTACTTCATCTTCAAGATTAAATTCATCCCTGTCTTCTTTTTCAGCTTCATCCAGGTTAACGGATAATACTTTTTTGAGATGTTTGGATGATTCACCACTTTGAGAGGAATGAGCCTCATCAATAATGACAGCAAAACGCCTGCCTTCCAGCTTGGACATGCTTTCTGAAATGACTGGAAATTTCTGTAAGGTGCTGACAATGATATCTTTACCTGTTTCCAATGCCTGTTGTAATTGGGCGGAATTAACATCAATTTTCTTAACGACCCCTTTTACTTGTTCAAACTGCTTGATGGTATTCTGTAACTGCCTATCCAGTACACGTCTGTCAGTTACTACTATAATTGAATCAAATAGCCGTTCTTCATCTGTATCATGTTGGTAAAAACTGGCTAATTGATGGGCCAGCCAGGCAATGGAATTGGATTTCCCTGAACCAGTTGAATGCTGTACCAGATAATTATGACCCGTACCTTCTGATTTAATTGCAGAAAGAATGTTACGGACAACATCCAGTTGATGGAACCGGGGGAAAATAAAAACCGGAGACTCAATTTCCACCACTTTCTTTTTATCGGGATCATATAATTTTTCTGTATTGATTTGAATATGTAGATAGTTTTGTATAAGGTTGAGCAGTGTTTCTGGCTGGAGAATGTCTTCCCAGAGATAGGCTGTTTTATGACCATCTGGATTAACAGGGTTTTCCGTATCCTTGTTAAAGGGTAAAAATTTAGTTTTTTCACCTTGTAATCTGGTTGTCATGTATATTTTCTCATTACCAACAGCAAAGTGAACCAGACACCGTTTGAATTTGAAGAGTGGTTCTCTGGGGTCTCGGTTTTTTTTATACTGCTTAATAGCATTCTCTACAAATTGACCGGTAAGAGAGTTTTTTAATTCCATGGTAATAATGGGCAAACCATTGAGGAAAATCACCATATCCAAAGACTTTTCATCCCGGTCACTGAATTTCAACTGTCTGACTAAAGAAAATCGATTCTGTTCATAAAGCTTCTGGTGTTCCGGGTTCATACCGCTGGATGGTTTAAAAAAAGCGAGCCTGAATTTTACTCCCCTATCCTTGAATCCTTTACGGATTACT
>JAWODZ010000138.1:0-43616 GCA_046483025.1 bacterium | reverse complement strand
CTTTGCAGATTAAACATAATAATATTAAATGTTTTGTATTCCTCCCCAATGGATACAGTGAAAATGATATATATAATTTAAATAATAATTATAATTTTAAGGTTACATTTAAAAGCATACATAAATCATTACAAAAAATGATTGATATCAATAATAGAAATGCAAAATATTTATTTACTGATTACTATAGTTTTGCGGTAAACAACAATGGAATAATCACTTTTTCTGATTATCTTAAACATCCATATATCCCATTAACTGATAAATTTGATAAATTGATTCATTTTGTCAGTATAAATGAAGAATGATAACTAATTAAATATTTAATTAGTTTATTATAATCAGTTTTTTAATTGATCAGATTATCCAAACATGTGAAACGAAAATAGCAGATGTTTGGATTTTCTATATCACGAGCTAATATTTTCTGATCCCCCTGGATTTCATAATCCAGATGTATAAAAAAGTGGGCTTCATAGCCCATAGAATAATGTGAAGAAATAATGGAACGATACCGTATAGTACTTAATGAGACGGCATTCTACGGACAGTATACATTTTGGGGCAGAGGCCCCCATAAGATAACGCCCCGGGCAATAATGACCAGGGGGATCAACCAGTCAGGGACATCAAAGAGTATATCGATACTCATATCTGCGAAATTTCAGATATGTTTCATATTCAGGCAAACCAGTTGTATTCCTGGTTTCGAGTATTATTTCAAACCACCCCCAAAGAATATCTTTTGGATAAAAAAATAGAGGAACTTAAAAAGATACTCCGCAGAGAAGGAAACGGACATGTTATTTTTTATTATGCCTATAAATTAGGTTTTGAAACAGAAAGCGCCTTATGCCATCTTATTAAAAGAAAAAACAAACCTGACATTTACCGAATTTGCCCGGAAAGTATTAAAAAATTAATTTCTGATCTAATAAACATTATTACAGGATTTGTCAGTGCATTTGTCAGTGTACTTGTCAGTGCATTTGTCAGTGTAAAATTCAATAGAAAATGGTTGACAATGAATAAATTAATTTTTTATTTATATAGGGTGTAGTTAAAATGAATAAAAAAGTATATATATCTTATTTAATTGCATTTGTATGGGTTTTTGCTGTTTTTGCAAAAATCATTAACCCAAATGAACTCTTAACAGTTTTATATAAATATACTTTCATACCACATTCTTTTATTAAATTATTTGCAATAATACTTGTGAACATAGAATTTATTTTAGCTATGGGTTTATTATCTTCAAAGTATAGAAGTACTGCAACAATTTTTACATTAGGGTTACTAATAATTTTTACTTTATTTAAAAGCTATCACTTTATTCTTGACACTGGTGCAAGCTGCGGTTGCTTTGGCCAATTAACAGAGGGCGGTATTAGTTTATTAGATATTGGAATTAATGTGATATTGATATTTTTATGTTTGTATATATTACCCAAAAAACAAGTAAGATATAAAAAGAGTTTTAAATCTCAAACCATTTAAGTTACCGTAGAGTTGCGATGATAAATAATTAAAGAGGGGGTGATACTAAAAAAGAATAATTAATTTTAATGACATATTTTAATTAACAAGAAAAGGAGGTGTTATATTATGAAGAAGAAAGTAATGTATTTTGTGCTGGTGCTTGCTATCGCTTTATCAATGCTGTTTTTCATGCCCAGTAAGGTTGCCTATGCTGATAAAGTAGGATGTAATCATGATCATTGGACTAAAGCAATGGAGTTTTATCAGGGAGAACTTTATTTTTGCTATTTTGCAGGAAGTTCTTGTGCACCTTGCGTTACTGTACTAGGGTAAAGATTGATGTTGCAGTTATTTTTTTCTGTAGTTGATTTTATTTATTTGGAGTAATTCATGAAATCATTTTGGGTTTGTCTGCTTTCCATTAACATATGTTATCACACTGTTCATAAACAGAATGAAACATTTTATATGGATAAACTGCCTTTATTGAAAGAGGAGCTTGCTTGTTCTGAACCGGTGATTTTATTTTTATTTTCACCTTACGACTGCGGTACTTGTCTTACTATTTTAAATAGACTTGATGTTTTATCACAGATTTACAAATCTATCCGATTTTTGGGAGTATTAAGTGAAGCGGATATAGATATCTATAAAAAATTGAAGACACAGTATGATTTACACTTTCAGCTTTTACTTGATGAAAATGGATATTTGAAAACGCATTACATGCAGCAAACTGAATATAAATGCAAACCAATGTTATTTCTCATTAATCAAAAAATTATTTCAATAAAAGGCATTGTGGGCAAACCCCAAGATGAAAAAAAAATAAAGGAAATATTTGAGTGGATAAACAATTATACAGAGTAAAATTGCTCTACATTATTATTACATTGGTTCTATTATTTTTTGTATGTAAACAGAAAGATTCAACTTATCTGAAGGGTGAAGAAGCAATAAAAAACATATCACTTTCTGATAAGCCTACAGGTCAATTGGTTGATCAAGGATATAAAGTAGTGTGCAGTAATTTAAAAAATATTAGCCTTTCATTGCATGGGAAAGCCAAGATGGTTAATTCTGGAATGATTCGTGCTATGAATGATACCATCTATATTATAGACAGAAATTTTCCCGAGATCAAGGTTTTTACTACGGCGGGCAAATATATTAGAGATATATATGTTGAGCCCAAACATAAAATAGGCTTTGATTTTGTTGATTTTATGATATTACCAGATGACCGCTTATTCATTAAAAACTCCAGACAACAAGAAATAATTATTGCGAATTTGAAAGGTGATGTTTTACATCGTATAGATTTTTCTATATCGAAAAATGAATTTGAGTCTTTAGCCTTCACTGGTATGAGTTTTTGTTGTATTGATGGGACTGAAAAATTATTTTCCGGCTTGGTACAACATAACAAAGATATTTTTGAAGAAGCCTTCAATGTGGTTATTATGGATGTAGCAAAAAGAGTGGTAGAAAATCGAATCATTAAACGGTCTAAGCTAATGAAAAAATATAATTTAACAAACTTTCAGCCTTTCTCCTTTACAGTGTATAATCAGAATATCTATTTTCTTGAGCAACCCTTACCTTATATACGTGTATTTAATATGAGTGGAGATTACATAAAAACTTTTGGTGTGCCGGGGAAGCATATGCGACCAATAGAAAAACAACCAAGAATGGAAGGTGATATCGAAAAAATTTCAACCTTTATAAAAAAACATACCTTATATGATGATATACTTTTATTGGAAGGAATTTCTAATGAGATATCAAGAGCCTTTTTAATTGTTTATTATAATTTTAATGTAGAGAATTCTATCTTTGGTATTTTGTATGATTCTAAAGATAAATTACTTTTTAATGATATTTCTCTTCCTGGTTATCCATGTGATGTCATTGATGGAAACAAAATATTATTTAGAGTGAACAGAATGAATAATCGCATAGATCTGGCCATTGGGACTATTAAAATAATAAAGAAAGATGATTAATAGAAAATATCAGATGAATTAAAAGTAATCCTAATGCAATTCTTTTTGATAAAAATTAAGTATTATGTCTTCTTGATTTTTACCTTCACTTTTTTGATTACATGGAGTTGTCAAAATCAAAATAGCTTTTCAACAGAAGCGAAGATCTTAATCAAAAAACGAATCACGTTGAATATCCCAGATGGTAAAGTTATTGGTTCTATTTTTGATTTGGCTTTTCATGGAGGAAACAATTCATTCTGCATTGCTGATTTTAATAACCACTACATTTGGCTTTTTGATTCAAGTGGAAATTATCTTCGACATTTTGGACATTTGGGGAAGGGTCCTGGGGATTTAAATAAACCTATGGCAGTAGCTGTTAAAAGTGATAGTATTGCTGTTTTAGATACCGGCAATAAAAGCATAAAATTTTTTAATTGGAAAGGTGAATATTTAAGAGAATTCAGAATTCCTAATTCAGGTATGGCAAGTGGTATTGCATGGTCTTATGAAATAGATAGAATTATCGTGAGCGAATCATTAGGCATGATACATTATTCCTATTGGGATAGGGATGGGACAAATTTAAAATTAGGTCATTCTGTTTACCATTTACAAGGCATACTCATGCCTATTCAGCTGCCAGGGGGTTCATGTACACAGACACCGGAGGGACATTTGCTTTATGCTAATCCGACAAAATATGATGTTATTCGATTGAATTGGGAAGGCGATACACTATATCATTATACTACAAATCCTCAAAACTATAATAAACCTGCATTGGAATCCAAAGCAGCGTATATGAAACAAAAACGGATGAACATATTACTTACCCCATTTCAACTTGGTAAATATGTTATTGTTCAACGAATGGGCATGGAAAAAAATAAAAATGGTATAATTATTTCAGATTCAGAACATTTTAAGTGTGATATCTTCAACAAAATTGGTCATTTGATTGCTAAAGGATTGACTCATTCTCAGTTACCTGCTATAGCTTCGGATCATAAATATTTATATGCTATTGATTACTCTGGGTTAGAAAATGAATTACAGAGAAATCCGGAGATTGTAGTATTGGAACTGAAGATACAAAAAAATGATTATGAGTAAACAATCTTATTTTTCTCGCCCTGCAGAGTTCCTATATTTTTAAAGAGGTTGCCTTCTCGCTGCAAATACCTTAAATTGGTATTAAAAATTTTTAATCAAAAACGCAGTCAAGGAGGCAACAATAATATACTTTAAAAGTATTAAAAATTTTGTTGAAAATAAAAAGGTTTTTTGTAGAATTGATATACATAGCTATCACTGGAACCTTTGTTATCTTTGTGATGGTGAAGTGATAGAGAAAATCCGAATCGTTGGAAATTGTGAAAAACTTAAAAGTCACACTGAACAATTGTATGGTAGTGCTCACTCTATTCGTTTTGTTTATGAAGCTGGATTTTCTGGTTTTTATCTTTATCGTCATTTAGAAGCTTCTGGATATAAATGTACGATTACACCCCCAAATCAAGTTCTGAGGTCTGGGAATAAAGTAAAAACTGATAAGCGGGATGCCACTAAACTTGCACAGTTTCTTTCAATTGGTTTATTGAAGAATGTATTTTCTGATCGCCCTGGATTTCCTAATCCAGGGTGTATAAAAAGTGGGCTTCAAAACCCATTTAATGATGCAGAAGAATTATGAAACGATACCGTATAGTATTAAATGAAACTGCTTTCTATGGAAAGTATCTATACATTCGGGGCAGAGGCTACATAAGACAACGCCCCGGGCAATGATGCACAGGGCGATCAAGTAAAGTGTAAAAAGGAGGGCAATAATGAAAAAAATATTATCGCTACTTTTAATTATTTTTATCATCTCATGCTCTCAGCAAGGGAAGAATATTACAATCATATCAGGAAAATTAGTTGGGTATGATAGTAATCCAGTAAAAAACGCAAAAATTAAATGCAGTTCAATTGGGAAATTGAACCTAGTCACATCAACTATAGATGATGATGGTAGTTTTGTAATTAAAACAGATCATAAAGGATATCTGGATGTTGAATTTACTGGTGAAAATCATCATTCAGCAGAGGTCCCAATTCTACTATCGAAACCAGAAAAAATTGAACTTAATGTTCAGTTAAAGTCAAAAGAGTATAAAAATAATGCCAATATTCAATTTATTGATACTAGTTCTATCAGTGCAAAATATCATGTAATAAATAAATGGTTCAATGAATACAATAAAAAATATAATTTAGAGAAAACTGGAGAAGAAATATTTTCAAAAATAGACCGTGAACATGATATCGAAACAAAATCTTTACTTTGTTTTTTATATATGAAAAAATTTTTTACGACACCAGGAGATTATCAAAATATAGATCTAAATAAAGCAAAACATATATTACAGATTATTCCGCCTTCATCTATTGTCTGGACAATGCGTCCAAATTTACCTACATGGTTTTGGTATATACTTCCGCAAAAAGATCATAATATAGTAAATGCTTATATTGAAAGAATATCTTATGAAAATAAATATCCATCGGTTAAGGCAGAAGCAATTAACTATTTACTGGCTACAGCAGAAATGGAAGAAGATTCCAGTAAAATTAAAAAATTTTATAACAGATTAGTTAAAGAGTGCCCACGATCATTCAGAACCAAAGATGCTAAATTTAAATACGATATCCTTGCACCGGGGAAAAGAGTACCTACGTTTTCAGTAACTTCAATTGAAAATCCTGATGAAACTTTTACTGATAAAACAATGTTGGGGGATGTGTATTTAATTGGATTTTGGGCAACAACCTGGGGTTATTGTCGAGGTGATTGTATAGGGCAGATGCCCTATCTACATGAAGCTTATGATAAGTACAAAAAATTTGGATTTACAATTCTCAGTATTTCCCTGGATGATTCACCGGAAGCTGTAAGGATGTTTCGTCAAGGTAAATGGAAAATGCCCTGGAATCATGCATTTCTTGAAGGCAAATTGGATAATGAAATTACAAAGAGATTTAATGTAAATGGATATACGCCTATTCTTGTGGATTCTAAAGGTAAAATAATTGCTAACCAAAATAATTTAAGAGAAGAGAAGTTGTTAAAAACATTAGATAATTATTTCAGAGTAAAGTCTAATTAACAGTGGAGTGGTAAAGAAGAGAATGTTTATTTGCACCCATTGAACAACTTCTTCAATCAAAAATTACTAATCCTTGTTTGAAAATCCATTCCTTCTGATCTCAGAACAGGGATTAACGATTGGTGATTTTTGATTTATTTTCTTCGCTCCGCAAAAGCTCCGTACCCTGTGGTAAAGAGGTAAGACTTTAGAGTTAGAAAGATAAATAAAAAAACAGTAATAAGTTGAAGGTGAAGGATGAATTCAATTTTATGCAGGGCAATCATGAAAAAATTTTTATATATAATTCTGATAGGCACTATATTATTTAATATAGCTGCTGATATTTATGCAGTCAATACAGGGCTGGATGAAAATTTAAAAGAACGTATTAAAAGAAAAATTATACTAGATAACAAAACAGAAACAAATGTTATCTATTTAAAGCCGGATTTGATTATTGGTGATATTGATAATAATGAAACATTTTTGTATCGGATTAGTTCTGTTGTAGCTGATAAGAATGGAAATATATTTATTGCTGAAAGTGAGGATCATCATATAAAGGTTTTTAATAAATATGGTGAATATTTATATATAATAGGGAGACCGGGGCAGGGACCAGGTGAATTTAATTATATAGGTGAAATGGCAATATATAAAAATAAACTATATGTGTATGATTATAATAATGTACGAATTAATGTTTTTAGGCTTACTGGTAAATTTGTTAAATCAATTCCATTCAAGAACCGCGAACATATATATGGATTTGTAATAGACACTTATGGCAATTATTATTTAAGTTATTATGATGTTGAATCAGAAAAAGTAATTCATTCTTACACTCAAAGCGGCACCCATCGTTTTTCATTTGGCAAACCGGCTGAATTAGAAAATAAACCGGTTAATAAACGCATTGCAATATCACTGCATAGAGCATACTGTTCGCAAGGTAAATTATGTATATATAATAATTCTATCTATTATACCCAAAGTAATCCATTTGAAATAAGGGTGTATTCCCTGAATGGAAAATTGCAGAATACAATAAACAGAAAAATAAAATTAATGCCTTTCATAGAAATTGAGGTGGAAGAAGAAGGTGTTATGTATTATACACCTTCTAAATCGGATTTTATTACAGTATGGGAGAATATGATTATTAATGCCATCTCCGTAGGGTACAGAGTTTCGGATGAGATCAGATCAATTATTGATTTTTATGATATGGAAGGGAATCTACTGCACTCTGAAAAATTACAAATTTCATTGACGCCTGAATATATTGATTTGGAAAATAATTACTTATACTGCTCGATCTGGGATGAGGCAGATAAAACAGAAAAAATTGTTCGGGTAAAGATTGAATTGGATAGTAAAGAGTGAATGATACACAGTGTAGATAAGTAATTGATTTTGTTTTTGATGTCTGAATCCTCTCCCCGGTTCCCAAACTTCAGAGTTTGTGTGAAAATAGCCAACCCCGGGTGTTTGGCATGAACGCTAATGTCAATAAAAACAACATATTTTAAAACACCCACTGTCTCGCTTCACTCGAAAACGGGGGTTTTCACACACTCTCAATGGCTGGGAATGAGGCGAAAAACTGTTGAGTTACTGTGGAGTTTAAAAAGAACCAGTCCCCCCTGGATCCTGAAATTAATTCAGGATGACAGCCACTACCCAGTGTAGTAAAAAAACCTTGTGTAGTTTATTCATAAGATCATTTCTACTTAGTTCAAAAACACGCAATGATTGTTGAACGATCTACTCCCCAATTATCTTAACCAATACTCGTTTTCGTCTTCTTCCATCAAATTCACCGTAAAAGATCTGTTCCCAGGGACCGAAGTCCATCTTACCTTCAGTTATAGCAACTACTACTTCCCGTCCCATAACCTGGCGTTTAAGATGGGCATCGCCGTTATCTTCACCGGTTCGGTTGTGATTATAGTGATCAATCGGTTCATGAGGAGCAAGACCTTCCAGCCATTCTTCATAGTCCTGATGAAGTCCTTTTTCGTCATCATTAATAAAAACAGAAGCGGTTATATGCATGGCATTTACCAGTACTAAACCTTCTGATATCCCACTTTCCACCATACATTCTTCTACCTGAGGAGTAATATTGATAAATGCCCTGCGGGTGGAAGTATTAAACCATAATTCTTTACGATAACTATTCATACAGTTATACCCTTTCATTTTTTCATATTTTTAAATCTATTTAATATCAAACCTGTTTAACAGACAATACCGGTTCAATTAAATGCTACCCAGCCGCGTTGATTCAGTTAAAATGTATTCAATTGTATTTTTGAATGTATGTACTTAATGGATATCACATATATCTTTAGGAGCAAGCTCTTTCAGAAAAATTTCATCCAGAATTTTTGGACAGGAGGAAGTAGCAATCTTTTTTGTTGCGTTGCATATTTTAAGATTAACCACCCCGTCAGGTTTTATAAAATTTTTTTGAGCAAGATGAAGAGAATCGTGAGCCATTTTCATAAAAGGAGCCCAGATGGGAAGAGCAGTTAAGGCTCCGTTCTGTCCGTTGCCCAGACTTGTACTCTGATCATCAAAGCCTATCCAGACACTGGATGCAATCTGCGGAGTAAAGCCTGCAAACCAGGCATTCCTAAAATCATTGGTAGTACCGGTTTTACCTCCTGCCGGCCGATAGAAATTCCATTTAGTTCTAGCTGTAACCCCTGTACCTCTGTTGATAACAGTTTGTAGCATATCAACCATTATATAGGCAGTTTCTTCGCAGATAACTACTCGTTGATCAGGTATGTTCTTTTCTAAGATATTACCGTCTTTATCTTCAACCCTGAGTATGGCAGTTGGCTCAACTCTTACTCCTTTGTTGGCAAAAACTGAATAGGCAACCGTAAGTTCCAGAGGAATCACTACATCCTGACCAAGAGCTACACCATCATAAGGATGAATTTCAGTAGTAAAACCAAAATGTTTTGCATAGGATACAACCTTGGAAGGGGGAATCAATTCCTGGACTAACTTTGCAGCTATCAGATTCAGGGATTTTCGCAGCCCTTCCCGCAAGGTTGTGGGACCACCGGTTGATTTATCATAATTAGTAGGTCTCCAGGTTGATCCGTCCGGCATTATTATTACTACCGGTTGATTCAGTAATTCTGTGGTGGTGGGCCAGCCATTATCAATAGCTACAGTATAAGCAAATGGCTTAAAACTTGATCCTGGTTGACGTTTCATCTGGGTAGCACGGTTATATTTTGATTTAGAGAAATCTCTGCCTCCTATCATTGCCAGAATGTGGCCGTTGCTGGGATTAACTGCTGTTAAAGCCACTTGAGGAGTAGCATGTAATTCCATAAGAGAGTCAACCAAAGCTGAATCAGATAGAAATTCCTCTATTTCTTGTTCTGTTTCCAGAGGGGGGTCAAACCAGTCTTTGAATTTTTGTTTCTCTATGATCTTTTCCCGGTATTTTTGTTCAAACTCAGGGAGAAATAATTTCACAGCACTGTCGGCACAAGCCTGAACCCTTGTATCCAGGGTGGTGTATATCGAAAGACCATTTGTATATAATCCCATACCGTATTCCTGCTGTAAATTCTGGCGTATATATTCAGTAAAATAGGGAGCAAAGGAAGATGTTTCTTCACTGTCTCTTTCAATCACTTTAAGGTCTAATTTTTTCAGAGAATCACATTGTTCTTCGGTGATGAAATTACAGTCATACATACAATTCAACACAATATTTCTGCGTCTTTTAGTGGTTTCGGGGTTTCTATCCGGGGAATACCCATAGGGAAGACGGAAAAGCCCGGCCAGCATTGCTGATTCCTGGATTTCAAGTTCTTCCACATTTTTCCCAAAATAGGCTAAAGCAGCTGCCTGAACTCCATGGGTACCTCGACCCAAGGGCATGCGGTTAAGATACATGTTCAGTATTTCTGATTTTGAATAGGTTCTTTCGATCTGCAGCGAGGTTAATTGTTCTTTTAATTTTCGTATAATTGTTTTATTAGGATGGAGATAGATTTTTCGAGCCAGTTGTTGTGTGATGGTACTGGCACCTTGTTGGAAACTTAAACTGGAAATATCGATTATTATGGCGGCTGCAATACGTTTAAGCGAGATACCCCAGTGATTGTAAAAATTTTGATCTTCGATGGCTATGGTTGCTTGTTCAAGATGGTTTGGAATCCGTTCAATGGGTACTATAATTCTGTTTTGTCGATAAAGCTGATCAATTACTTTTTCATCACTGGAATATATTTTAGTTACAAGTTGTACATCGCCGGCCATTTCAAGCTGGGTAAGAGAAGGTAAGTCTCTGCTAAGTAGGAGAATGGAAATACCGGCAATAATAATTAGAATAATCAATGCGGAAGCAGGATACAGTAGCCAGGGATAGTCGTTATAAAGTTGTTTAAATTTTCTATAATTCATCTTTCATTCCATTTTTTTAATTCAAGGTTATTGTTTTCAAAATAACCATAGGTAAAATGATTAATCCAGTCTCCGATATTAATTAATTTTTTTTCTTTTTCAGTAAATTCAAGGGGTATGTGTGTATGTCCAAAAATCATATAATCAATGCCATTTTTAAATTTATTTCTGGCAAAGTTTATATATTTATCTTCATAATTTTTATTTTTTTTAGTTCTGCTCAAATTGGAAAAAAGATGGGCCAGGGCAATCCCAATATCAGGATGAATTAACCGGTAGAGTTTAATGTTCAGGGGATTTCTGAGAATTTTTTTTAATATTTTGTATCCATGGTCAGCTTTTAGTAATCCATCCCCATGAGCAATATAGAATTTTTTATTGTTCAGGGAAATAAAGATTGGATCCCTGAATATTTCTATGCCCATATTTTTAAAAAAATCACCAATCCAAAAATCATGATTTCCAGTTATATATTTTATCTTAACACCGTTATTAATCATTTTGTTCAGCATACAGAGTATAGAAAAATTTTTATTTGGTATAACATATTTATATTCAAACCAGAAATCAAACAGGTCTCCGATTATAAAAATGGTATTATTTTTTTTATTTATAAAATTGAGAAATGATATCAATTTCTTTTTTTTTATTTCTTCATTTTTTTCAGCTCCGAGGTGGGCATCAGAAATAAAGAAATATTTTTGTTTTTCATGCATTTTAATAACAATTTAATACTTTTATCCTGTTTTAATAAATCATTTAGGTTAATATAATTACTGAGGGAGTAAAATGCAACGAATTTATTTTATGTATATTATTGCGATTTAAACTAAAAAGTTGTATAATTTTATCATATAATTGATTAGTGAGAAATTTCAAAGGTAGATGATAAAATGGATGAATTAAAAATCTGCTCTTATGCAAAAATAAATATAGGCCTCTATGTTTTAGATAGACTTATAGACGGTTATCATGAAATTATTACTCTTTTTCAGCAGATAAGTCTTTATGATACCTTAAAATTCATTAAATCAAAAAAAGGTATAAAAATTATTACGGATGATCCTCAAATGCCCAGAGGGGAAGAAAATTTAGTATGGAAGGCCTTCAATCTTTTTAAAGATAAAGCTGATGTTAAAGGCGGACTTGATGTGTATTTAGAAAAAAAAATTCCCATGGGAGCTGGACTGGCTGGCGGAAGCAGTAATGCCGCGGTAACATTAATGGCAGCAAATAAATTATGGGGCAATCTTCTCCATAAATCTGAGTTACTGGAGATGGCCAATCAATTGGGAGCTGATGTCCCCTTTTTTATTTTTAGTGCTTCTGCAATCGGAAGAGGAAAAGGAGAGATTTTGGAAAAGGTAAATTATGATAAAAATTGGTGGATAGTACTAGTATGCCCTGCAGTATCTATTTCAACAAAATGGGTATATAGTCAGACTAAATTTATCTTGACAAAAATAAAAAAAATTACTAACTTTAAGACGCTTTTTGAAAATTTCGATTGTAATGACCTGCAGGGTAATTTATATAATGAACTTGAGGAGATAGTTTTTAAAAGGTATCCTTTCCTGGAGAAGATAAAGAATCAATTAAAGGAGATGGGTGCCTTTTATGTTAGCATGTCAGGAAGCGGGTCATCAATGTATGGATTATTTAAAGGAAAGAAGCAGGCTACCAAGGCCAAAGAGTTCTTTTCCATGGAAAAAGAGATTGATGCATTTTTATGCAGGCCGCTTGACACTTTTCCATATTCGTCATTATTGATGTAATGAAAGCAGGGAATTTTGAGATATTAGTATATAAATGAGGTGATAAAATTACAACCGGTTTTATACACTGGGGCGTCGACAAGTGGTAAGTCACATGGTTTTGGTCCATGTATTCGGGGGTTCGAATCCTCCCGCCCCAGCTAATTTAAGGTGAGAAGAAAAAATATTGGGGAAGCAATGAAAAATATGAGAATTTTTTCCGGCAGTGGTAACAGAGTTTTAACTCAACGAATTGTTGATTATCTTGGAATTCCCATGGGCAAAGCGGAAATAACGAAGTTTAGTGATGGTGAAATATCAGTTAAATTTTGTGAAAATATCAGGGGAATTGATGTTTTTATCGTTCAACCCACAAACCCACCATGTTCTAACCTCATGGAACTGTTACTATTAATTGATGCTGCCCGGAGAGCATCGGCTAAAAGAATAACTGCTGTAATTCCCTATTTTGGTTATGCCCGTCAAGACAGAAAGGATCAACCAAGAGTAGCTATTTCGGCTAAGCTGGTGGCAAATTTATTATCAACTGCAGGAGCTAATCGTATTTTAACCATGGATTTGCACTCAGCTTCTATTCAGGGTTTTTTTGATATTCCTTTTGATCATCTTTATGCTTTACCTATTTTTCTTAAAGCATTAAAGAGAAAAAAGAAAGGTAATGGCAATTTAGTTGTGGTTGCTCCTGATGTTGGAAGTTCCGGAAGAGCGCAATCCTATGCAAAACGGTTAAATGCAGGTCTTTGCCTGGTTGATAAAAAACGCTCAAAAGCAAATGAAATTAAGTCTGCAACGTTGATTGGAAATGTGGAAGATAAAGATGTGGTATTGGTTGATGATATTGTTGATACTGCAGGTACTTTATGCAAGGCTGCAGGGTTGCTGAAAAAATCAGGAGCCAAGAACGTTACTGCTGCCTGTACTCATCCCATACTCTCAGGTGATGCTATACAAAAAATTAATCAGTCAGCTATATCACAATTATTCGTTACTGATTCAATCCCTATATCAGATAATAAAGAAATCAAAAAAATCGAAGTTGTTAGTTCTGCAGAATTATTTTCAGAAGCGATTAGAAGAATACATAATGAAGAATCCATTAGTTCATTATTTCATTAAATATAAAAGCGAGGATACTTAATGTCAGTAAATTATTTAAATGTAAATCTTAGAGAAAACAGCAAAGAGAATGCTCCTAAAAGGTTACGTAGAGAGGGCAAGGTACCGGGGATTTTTTATGCTAAAAGTGAGGAGTCAATTCCCATCAGTATTGATATGTTGGAATTAGAAAGACTTTTACATAAAGAAGTTACCATTATTGATGTTAAATTTTCCAATGGGAAAAACAGAAAGGCTATTTTACGTGAGATACAACGTGATCCGGTCAGAGATACCTTGATCCATATTGATATTATGGGTATCAAGCTCGATGAAGTAATAACATTAGATATACCTATTATTCTTAAGGGCACACCTGTGGGGGTAAGAGAAGAAGGCGGAATAGTAAATCATTTACTTCGGAGAGTTGACGTAAAAGGGTTGCCTGAGGATATTCCTGAGCACATTGAGGTAGATATTTCTGAATTGAAAGTCGGTGATTCAATTACTCTCCAAGATATTCCAGAAGAAAAATTTACTTTTGAGCTGGATAAGGATCATGGAGTGGCAAATGTAATTATGCCAAAGATTGAAGAAATATTAGTTGAAGAGGAAGAAGAAGTTCTTGAAGGAGAAGAGCTGGAAGAAGGAGAAGAGGCAGAAGAAGGAGAAGAAGGAAAAGAAGAAAAGCCGGAAGCGGGAAAAGAGAGTGAATCAAAAGAAAGCAAAGAGAAATCATCTTAAAAAATGGTTATGGTAAGGATTTAATGTGTGTTTGCTATTGTAGGTTTGGGTAATCCCGGGAGTAATTTTTTTTTAACAAAACATAATATTGGTTTTAGAGTTGTCGATCTATTAATAGATAGATTTTGTTTACCCGGCAGGAAGAAAAAGTTTTATGAATTATTTTTGTATGCTGGAGGATCTGAAGATATTATATTTGTTAAACCTTTAGTTTATATGAATAAAAGCGGAGTAGCAGTAAAAAAATTAATCGAGGAATTTGATATTCCATTACATAAATTACTTGTCATTTGTGACGATTTTAATCTTCCGGTAGGCAAGTTAAGATTAAGAAGAAAGGGGAGTGACGGAGGACAGAAAGGTCTGGCATCAATCATTATGAGTTTAAATAATAATAATTTTCCCAGATTACGATGCGGTATTGGTCTTTTTGAGGAAATTGATGCAACAGAATATGTTCTATCACCATTTTCTGAAGAGCAAAAAAGAAATGTTGAAAAGATGATCCGGACCGCTGGAAATGCAGTAATCGATTTTTGCAGAAAAGGTATTGACTGGACCATGAATTATTATAATTAATTATATAAATATTAACCCTGTTCTTTTTTCAGTGTTATAAAAAGAACCAAAGACCGAAGGGAGGTGAATAAATGCAAAGAGAATATGAAACCACGTTTATTTTAGATGCACGTTTAAGCCCGGATAAAATTGATACAAAAATCAAAGATATCGAGAAAATAATCAAGGAAAATGAGGGTAGTATCAGTAATGTAGACCGTATTGGTAAGCGACGACTTGCATATGAAATTAATAAAAATCAATATGGATATTATGTTAGTTACAGATTTGCAATTGACGGTGCAAAGATTATTGAGTTAAGAAGAAGGTATTCATTGGAGGAGTCAATTATTCGTTTTCTTAATATACGGATTCCTAAAGCTGTATTAGAAATGGAGAAAAAAACAAAAGAGAAGAAGATCGAGGCAGAATAGATTTAATTAAGGGTCAGAAGATACTTATTTTTAATAAAGAGAGTTGATTATGGGTAACTTAAAAGCACCAGAGATTAACAGCGTTGTTATCGCTGGTAATTTAGTGGGAGATCCTACTTATAGATATACATCGAAAGGAATAGCTGTAAGTAATTTTTCTCTAGCAGTTAAGAGAACCTTCAGGGATAAGTCTGGTAATTTAAAGGAGAGTATTTGTTTTGTGGGGATAGTTGCCTGGCATAAGCTAGCTGATATTTGTATGAAAAATCTTGATAAAGGTAGTATGGTGTTAATAGAGGGTGAGCTTCAGAGTAGAAATATAGTTTCTGATGATAAGAAGATCAGAATTGTTGAAGTTAAAGCAAGGCAGATACAGTTTCTTGGTAATAATAAAAAATCCGAGGAAACAATAAAAACAGATACAAGTAATCATTCAGAGCATAAAACTAATAAAAGTACAATTGAGAATAATGTAAATAATGAATCTACTATAAATGTTGAAAAGAATGATGATGATAATAATCCCATGAAGGGTGAGTTTGATTTTGGATTTCAAGATGTACAAATTTAAAAATATAGGTATCAATTAAGGAGGGTAAACATTGCTTAATATCCGGAAAAAAAGAATTTGTCGGTTTTGTGAAAATAAGGTTAAATATATTGATTATAAAAACCCCAAGCTTTTAATGAAATTTACTAATGAAGTGGGGAAAATTCTTCCCAGAAGAACAACTGGTACATGCGCTCGTCATCAGCGGCAGTTGGAACGAGCCATTAAAAGAGCCCGGTATCTGGCAATTATTCCTTATGTAGCAAATATGCCGAAATAAGGATTGATATTTTAATTATGATCAATATAATCATAAGGTGAGAGAATGAAAGTAATTTTAAAAAAAGATTATGAAGGATTAGGTGATTGTGGTACTATTGTTGATGTAAAAGGTGGGTATGCAAGAAATTTTCTGATACCACAAGGAATAGGTGTTTTTGCAAATAAAAAGAATTTGAAAATATTCGAAGAGGAACAAAAACGAAAGAAATTTCAGGAAAATAAAGATAAGAGAAAAGCAGAAGAGTTGGCAAAAAATCTGGATAATATTTCTTTAACTGCTACGGTAAAAGTAGGTGAAGAAGACAAGGTTTTTGGTTCTGTCACCTCTCAGGATATTGCCAACCTTTTAAAGGAAAAAGGATATGATATTGATAAAAGAAAAATTGAATTAAACGAACCTATTAAAGCATTAGGTGTCTATTCAGTAATAGTTAAACTACATTCAGAAATTGAAGCTAAAATACGTCTTTGGGTTGTAAAGGAATAGTTAATTATCTAATGATATTTAAAATTAATGTGTGGAGAACAAAGGGAGGTAAGAAAATGGAAAATGTTTTACCAGAATGCCAGAAATGTAATACAGGAATTTTAATTCCTTTATCAGATTATGGAAGAGAAGGAGCTGGCATACGTTATAAGGCATGGGTATGTACAAATCCGGAATGTGGTTTCAATATAAGAATTGATAATGGTGAGATCAGCTATGGCAGAGAATTAACCCATTCAAATAAGTAATCATTAATTTAATTAAGCACAGGGAGTTATTTGTTTGATTTCCTGTGCTTTGGTGCCTATATGCAGTACTCAGATATAATACATATTAAGTTTTTTAAAAATTTTAAGGTTAAATTTTTTTCCTTTTTATGTGCTTTATTCCTCTGGTTTTATATTGTATCAGGTAATATTTTTGAGCATTCATTTGATGTTCCGGTAAGGATAAAAAACAAACCCGAGGGATGGGTTGTTGCTAAAGAAATCCCATCAAAAGTAAAAGCAAAGTTTAAGGGTAAAGGAAAACATTTTTTAAGTTTCCAATATGATGAGAAATTTATTGAATTAGATTTAAAGGGAAAAACGCAAACCATCAGATTCAATATTCAGCCAGATATGATAAGAGGTATCAATAACGATCTTGAAATACAACCCTTGGAAGATATACATCCGGATACGATAATTGTACAGTTAGACCGGTTTATGAGAAAAAAAGTTCCGATACAATCTAAGTTGGAAATTAAGGAACTCAATGGGTATACTCAAGTTGGAGATGTGCAATTTGATGTTGATTCTATAACTATTAGTGGTCCACGATTAAAAGTTAATCAAATAAACAATGTATACACTGAGTATGTAGAATATAACAGAGTTGTAAAGGATCTATCCGGAAAAGTAAAAATTGAACCCAGTAAGTTTAGTACAGTTCACTATTCATTAAATACAGTACATTTTAAGGTAGACATACAACGTATTGGTGAGATTGTTTTTAACCGTATACCAGTAAAACTCATTAATGTACCCAAAGATATAGAAGTAAAAGCTATTCCTTCCACTCTGTCCTTAAAACTACAAGGAGGGGTAGATCTTCTTAATTCAATTGAAAAAGAAGATATATTAGCTCATATTGATTTTAGTACCCGTTTCCGTTATCAACTTGATAAAATTCCCGCAACAATTCTGGTACCGGATGATATTAATTTTACTGATGTCAAACCACAGTATTTTGAATTAGTAGTTGAAAGATGATTGTACTTGGGCTTGATACATCATGTGATGATACCAGTGCTGCTGTTGTTAAAGATAATATAATTCTTTCCAATATAGTTTCCAGTCAATTAATCCATAATAAATTTGGTGGAGTTGTACCGGAGCTTGCATCCAGGGCTCATATCAAGTTGTCTCTTCCTGTCATTCAGCAGGCCTTAGCTGAAGCTGATATCAGCAAAGAACAACTAAATGGTATTGCTGTAACCTACGGCCCAGGTTTGATTGGTTCTCTTTTGACCGGGCTTTGTATAGCAAAAGGATTATCTCTTTCGCTTGAGATTCCATTTATTGGAATAAATCATCTTGAAGGTCATGTTTTCAGTAATTTACTGGCTGATCCGGAGTTTTCTCTACCATTTGTGGTATTAATTGTTTCAGGCGGTCATACTCAGTTAGTTTTGGTTAATAAGTGGGGGGATTACGAGGTTTTAGGTAAAACCAGGGATGATGCTGCCGGAGAAGCATTTGATAAGGTTGCTAAGATGTTAGGCTTAGGATATCCGGGTGGTCCGGTTATTGAAAAAACTGCAAAAAAGGGTGATCCGGATTATATCCATTTCCCCCGGGCTTTTTTAAAAAATGACAGCTTTGATTTCAGTTTCAGCGGATTAAAAACAGCAGTAATGAATCATGTATTTAATATTGGGAAGGATAAGTTGCAAGACCACATAAAAGATATTGCGGTTTGTTTTCAGGAAGCAGTTGTTGAGGTTCTGGTTAAGAAAACTGTACAGGCAGCTCAGGAGAACAAAGTAAACCATATATGTCTGGCCGGGGGTGTAGCAGTAAATTCCAGATTAAGAATGAAGTTTGAACAAGAGAGCAAGTCTTCTAACCTTGAGGTTTTATTTCCTTCAGCTCAATTATGTACGGACAATGGAGCTATGATTGCTGCAGCAGGGATATATTATTTAAAACAAGGCAGCCGATCTTTACACTCCCTGTCACCTGAACCATCTTTAAATTTTTAGAAATTTATTCCATGGATGTAATATTTAGAATATCTGGAAGTATGTACTTTTTAATCCTTTCCATAATCCTGGTAATTGGATTTGTACTCCGGTTTTATTATCGAACCATACCGGTTGTTTCAACTGCCACTAAAGTTATGTTAATAGCTCTGAGAAGTATTGCCCTTTGTCTGATATTACTGGTACTATTCGGAACTATTCTACAATTTAATTTCCCGCAAAAAAAAAGAGCTTCAGTAGCTTTACTTGTGGATGATTCCGCCTCTTTGCAGATTTCTGACAAAGGAACAAAAAGATCAGAAGTATTACAAGAGATTCTACAATCTTCCTCACTCAGCACTATAAAGCAAAAGTATACTATTTTTCCTTATGCATTTTCCGATAAGATTCGCAGTTTTAAAAATTTCTTTTCAGATTCTCTTTTCTTCCAGGGCAGAGGAACAGACTTGGCCCAGGCGCTGAACTCTGCTGCAGAACAAAAATGCGGTAATAGACCAGCTGCAATTATTCTGTTGTCTGACGGAAGATATACAATTGGTGACAATCCGGTTAGAATAGCCAGTCAATTGAATCTTCCTGTATTTTCCATAGGTGTTGGGGATACAGCAGAGAAGTCTGACATAATCCTTACCAGGGTGCTGGCTAATGATATAACGTATAAGAATAATCTCACCTCTTGTACAGCTACTTTACAGGGGTATGGATTTGGTGGTAAAAAGATTGCTCTCTGGTTAAAACAGGATGGAAAAATACTTAATAAAAAAATGGTTACTATTCCATTAAATAAGATGGAAACAAATGTGAATTTTGAATTTAAACTTGCTGAAACAGGAATAAACAGATTAACCTTAGAAGCAGATCATTTTGAAAATGAGTTAACTGAGAAGAATAATATTCGAGAATTATATATCAAAGTATTAGAAAGCAAAATAAGAATTCTGCTTTTGGCATCATCTCCCTCACCGGATCTGGCGTTTTTAAAGAGAATACTGTCAACAGATAAGGATGTGGATCTGACAGTCAGAACAGAGAAGAAATCAGGTAGTTTTTATGAAGGAAATTTTCCGGATAAATCAGCATTTAATAAATACGATCTATTACTAATGCTGGATTTTCCTTCAAGTATTACACCCTTGTCCATCTGGCAAAGGGTGCAATCAGCGGTTAAGGATAAGCAAAAACCTTTTATGTTTTTTGCTGGCAGAAATTTTGATATTGATAAAATAAATTCCCTGCAAAAATTTATGCCCTGTACCATAGAAAAAAAAATTGAAGGGACAGCAGAGTCACCGGTTATAAATGAGGAGAATAGATCTCATCCACTTTTAATCATCAAAGATAACAAAAGCATCTCCTCCTGGAATGCACTCCCCCCACTTTTTTCTGCCTGCAGAGTATCAATGATTAAACCAAATGATAAAGTTTTATGTGGGACTGGTAAAGAAGTTTATTCTGATAAGTCATCTGTTAATACTAATCTCTTGATACTGGTTCATCAAGCTGGACAGGATAAATCTATTATGTTTTTAGGATATGGGTTTTACAGGTGGGATCTGGTGATGTGGGGGATAGGAAGGACAAATGAATTACTGCAGGGATTTATAGGAAATACCATACGCTGGCTTTCAGTACAGGAAGAAAATGACAGGGTAATCCTGAAGACCAGTAAGTTTAATTACAGAGCAGGTGAGGAGGTATTTTTCTCGGTACAGGTGTATGACCAGACTTATCATCCACTTACTGGTGCAAAGGTTCAGCTTCACATAACTACTCCTCATAAAACAGAAAAGATCAGCCTTAGTGATATGGGAAATGGCAAATATTTTGCGGAAAAAAGATTTTTTGAACAGGGTAAGTATATCATGTTAGCAGAGGTTTACAGAGATAATCAAATGGTGGGAAGGGATAAAGAAAATTTTTCAGTAGATAATTTTAATCCGGAGTTTGTCAATACCAGGGCAGATTTTGATATTTTAAAAAACATATCATCTATAAGCGGAGGCAAATTTTTCAATAAAAATAATCTGGATTCTCTTAATCATTATATTCAGTTTGAACCTGAACAAGTGGAACTGTCAAAAGAATTGGAACTTTTCCAATCTCCCTGGATATTGTCATTGATAATATTTATTTTATCTGTGGACTGGTTTTTAAGAAAACGAAAAGGTATGCTGTAGTTAGATAGTGTATAGGAAAGATAAAAAATATTTTCATAAAAGAGTGGATTTTTTTTGTGTAGTTATTTCTAATTCAGAAATTTAGGTGAATTTTTAATGCAGCTTTTTAAGAGTGATTAGATAATTCTAAATAAAAGAGGGAGAAAAATGGCAAAGTTTGATGTAAAAGCTGACAAGAGTAAAAATCGTATTTATGTTCGAATCGAAGGATCTTTGACCATTGATGAAGCTGGCAGGCTTAAGAATGCTTATGAGGAAGCTGTTAATGAATGCAAACCTGGATTTACTGTGTTGAATGATGTGTCTGAACTCCGTCCATGTATCTCAGAAGTACAGAAAACATTAACGGAGATAACGGAAATCGCTTCCCGGTATGGAGTAGGTAAGGTTGCCCGGATTGTGGGGGATACGCCAATTGCTGGTTTGCAGATTGAGCGTATTTCAAAATCAAAAAGTCATTACCATGGTGAAGCTTTTAAAACCGTTGAAGCAGCTGAAGCTTATCTTGATGAAAAAAAGAGTGAATCAGATTAAAATCAAATATGTTTATTATTGATTATTTTTTTTCGTCCATATCTGAATCAGATTGATCAGGGTTTCAACTGTTTTTTCCATGGCCGGAACCGGGATCCATTCGGTTTTGCTGTGAAAATTCATGCCTCCGGTAAAAATATTGGGAGTCAGCAACCCTTTGTAGCACAGTTTTGCCCCGTCAGTGCCGCCCCGGATAATATGTAGTTTTGGCTTTAATCCGGTCTGCTCAACAGCCTGGAGAGCATATTCAGTTACCTTGGGTTGTTTATCAAGTTTCAGGCGCATATTCCGATATTGTTCTTTGATGTTCAGATCAATTTTTGACCGGGGATATTTTTTATGCATAGATTTACATATTTTACTCAGTTTTTCAGCTTTTCTTTCATTTCCCTTAAGCTCGAAATCTCTGATCAGAATTTTCAAGGTTGATTTTTCCACCCCGCCTTGTAATTGATAGGGATGAATGTATCCCTCTCTTTTTTCAGTTGTTTCCGGAGCGGGCAGACTTTGTAGCTTTTCAACAATTTCTGAGATTATCTTTATGCTGTTTACCAATTTATCCTTGGCATAACCGGGATGTAGATTTTTTCCGGTCACTGTACATTCAGCAACAGAGGCATTAAAGGTTTCGTTTTCGATCTCCCCTGCTTTACTGCCGTCAACTGTGTAGGCATAATCTGCCTGGAATTTTTTAACATTAAAATGTTCAGTGCCTCTGCCGATTTCTTCATCCGGAGTAAAACCAATTTTTAACGACCCATGTTTAAGGTCAGGGTGCTCCTGCAGATACTGCAGCATAGTCATGATTTCCGCAACACCTGCTTTATCATCTGCACCTAAAAGTGTAGTGCCGTCTGAAGTGATGATATCTTCTCCAATATATTTCTTTAATTCCGGATTATCTTTTACTGTAATAATCTGACTTTTGTCTCCGGGGAGATAAATATCTTCTCCCTGATAGTTCTTATGAATTACCGGTTTTACATTTTTCCCGGAAACTTCCGGGGAAGTATCAACATGGGCTAAAAAACCTATTACAGGAATGGATTCTGATACTTTTCTGGGAAGGTTGCTTTTGAATGTACCTGTGACATATCCGTATGTATTTATCCCTGCATCTTTGCATCCTAATTCCTTTAATTCACTGACCAGTATTTTACTCAGATCTATCTGTTTCTCAGTGCTTGGAAAACGATCAGTAACACCTTCTTTTGACTGAGTGTCGATTTTTACATACCGGAGAAAACGTTTTAATAATGCCTCTCTCATGATTTAACCTGCTCAGCATCTATCTTTTTTTTCTGTGAATTGTTTTTCCTCATCATCCTGAGAAATAATTTTATCGATTTTCCTTAAACGCTTGGCTATATCATTCATTCTCCATTCCAGAGAAGACAGCATCCAGAACTGGAAATGCATTACTTTTGCTTCATTTCGGAGAAAGATAAAAATTTTTATTGATAATAATACCAGACCGATTTCAACAGCAGGCAATTCCAGATCTTTAGGTAAAAAAGGAGCAGCCATTAAGGTTGCGAGAATAAAAAAAAGCATGGTAATGTTGATTATTTTACCAACGAGAGTAGGTTTTCCTCCAATCTGACCGATTATTTTACGTATCCTTTCTTTTTCATTTATAAAATCCTGCAGTTCTTCTTGAGATAAGTTTTTACTGTCCATATATAGTATCCTCTTATGATATTATATTATATGTGCTGAAGCCCAAACACAGCTGATACACTTTTTTTGGGAATCATCATAGAGTATTCATTTACTTTTACTCCAATTATTTTACTCCGGCAGAGATCTGCAATTTTTGACTGCACCTTAATGTCCCAGTCACCATATCCGGGGCTGAATCGGGGAGTAACTTTAAAACTATCGGATGCCGCTTTGGATGCGATAAGGTTGTAGTGTAGTTTATCTGCCACTGTATCCGCAGTTTCCGAACCCATGGCATCCATGATAAAGGCTTTGGTCATCTCATTATTTTTTAAAAAAACACTGACTTTTTCTTCAAGCTCAGGGCCGATGGTAACGATAAAAACAACAACATAATCAGAATCGATGAGCATCTTTCCTACCTGGGGACTGTTAATGATAAAGTCTGAATTATCAAAAATTATTCTTTTACCGCTGTTTTGATTAATCTTGAAAACTATAAAAGAACCTGCCGGATTTATTAATTTATTTGTTTCTTTAATCAATTCATTAAAAATAGTTTCAATTTGTTTTCCCAGTTTTTTAGTATCTCCGGGATATCCTATTCTCCGCAGTACTGCTTTCCGGGGAATAGTGATATCCGGTAGAGAAGAAAGAATTTCAACTGTATTACAGTTAATCATTGATTTTATAAATATTAATTATTGTTAAGATTGAATGTTTTAAAATCTTGACCAAGTTGTTTCCCCATTTTCTCGAAAAGGGATTTTATATGATCATCCATGGTCAGATATATAACCTGCCATCCCAATTTTGATATCTTCACCATTTGATCAACCAGAAATTCCCGCCTCTCCCAGTCTGAATATTGAAAGGCATCATCAAAAATCAAGAACAGAGTATCTTTATTTAACAGTTTTTGGCTGAATCCTATTCGCAGAGAAAGAAGAACCTGTTCCTGGGCACCGGTACTTAAATCAGAAAAAATAAAATCGTTAAACTTATCCGAAATAATTAATTGCTCTCCGTTTATTCCCAGACTGTGGTACCTTTTGGTTATGTTCTGAAGAGGTTCTAAAACATCCGTGGATTGAAGACCTTCAATGATTTTTTTATCTTCATCCTTTTGAAATTTCTCCAGCACTCTGTGAACTAAAACCTTGCCAATGATTTCTGCAGTAATTTGTTTGTATTCATAGGTTACTTTTTCTTTTTTTTCTTTTAAGTTCTGAATTAAATCTTCCCAGTTATTAGCAGTATTTTTATCAGTTTCACTATAAATTGAGTGTTCCAAATTTTTTAGTTTTTTATCTTCCTGATTAAGTTTTTCCTGGATACTTTCAATTTCCTGGATTACTGTTTCCAGCTGATCCTGATTATATTCCATCTCTGGTTTATCTTTCACATAATCCGATGATTTAACACCGTATAAATTGAGTTCATTGTTTTTTTCTTTGATTTTTTGGTCGATTTGTCTGCGTTGCTCACTGAGATTTTGCAGTGTTTTCTCCCAGTTTTGGGGAGAAACAGTTCTTCCAACCAGAGCAGTAATTAAATCATTTAATTTGATTTTTTGTTCTACAAGAGTATTTTTTTCAGCAGACAGCTGTTCATGTAGAATTTTAGCTTTATCATAGTGTTCTTTTAAGGTGTTTGATTTTTCTTTCAAGCTGGCTAAACCGGTCATGTCTTCATTGAATTTAGATTTAAAGGCAGTTTCAATTTTTTTCATTTCTCTGTTTTCAGAAGCAATTTTAGCCAGGTGGTGAAATTTTTTAAGATAAAGGGCACCAAACAGAAGCACTGCAACAAGGGATACAATTACTTCCAAGAACATTTGGAGATAAGCAAAGATTCCAGCAGAGATCAGAGAAAGCAGGGCAAAAATCAGAAATAATATATTGGGTTTATTGGTTTCCTGGTTTAATAATTGTTCATATTCTTCACAGGCATTGCTTACCCAGTTATAATGATTACAATTTGATTCATGTCTTTCTTTCTCAATCTTTAGATTTTTATATCTTTCATTATTCTGTTTAAAAAGAGTCAGCAGTTCTCTTGCTTGCTGAAGTCTGGTTTCAGATATTTTGGATTTTTGATTTTCCAGTTCACCTATATCTTTACTTATGGTATAAGCCAAGTATCGTTTTGCTTTTATCTGCAGGTCTCGTTCCTGAATGAGTTGATTTTTTTGAGTGTTGAGGATGGTTCGGTTTCCACCCGAATAGATGTTATCTATTTGATCAATAAGTTGATTAATATCCCTTAGTTTACGGGATAGTGAATTTTTTCTTTTAATTTCAGTTGCCCTTTCATCACCACTGATAGTGGAATTGGTAATTCTGATTTTATTGACAGTGAGTGGTAATCCCTGAGCTATATGAGATAAAAGCTCCTGACTGGAGAGAAAATTCTTTAGAATACTTTTGGTTACTACCTGCCCCTTGAATTGCTTATCATCTCTTTCCCTGAGGCCGGCTTCTGCTCCTCTGATAATTAAAAGTCTGGAAAAATCTGTGGGAAGACCTGCTTGTTTTTCTTCCAGATAATCCTCTATCTTTTTTTTGGATCGGGGAGAAAAAGATACCGGATCGTTTTTCAGTCCCTCAATTGTAATTTTACCGTTGCCTTTGATCACTCTGGAGGGCCAGAGTTTGGGATTACGGAAAAGGGAATGAATCAAAAATTCAACCACATGGGTTTTACCCATTTCGTTTTTACCGTAAATCAGGTTCAGCATGGCTGGTTTGATGGTTAAAGAACTGAGGGGTCCGATATTAGTGATATTTATATTTTTTATGGAGACCGGCATTATCATTCCTCATAAATTACACGTAGGGCATGGAGCAGGATCCGGTCCTTATCCGGTTCATCTTTTTTTTCCGGCCAGTGCAGGTTTTCGATTTCCCTGTATACCTGTTTGGTGATTTCTTCCCGATCCAGGTCATCTGAAACATAGACCTGTGAAAGATCGGGCTTGTGATCATGAAAGGTAATGTCCTTAAGCTCTTGGTTTATCAGCTTGAATAGTTTGTTTTTATCCTTTGAATACCCTGATACTCTCAGTCGTAATCTAATTTTATTTTTCTCAGAGACCGGAATTTCCCAGGAGTCAACCATTTTTTTGATTTGATTTTGCAGATATTTTTCTTCATCCTGAACCGGCAGTACGGTAATAGATTCATTGAAATAAATGATATCCGGGTAAATGGGAAAGGATGCAATGCTGCCGGTTTCGGAATCAATGGTAAGAAACCTTCTTTTTCCGGTTTCATTGATATCAAGTCCGCACAGGGAACCGGGATAGTGTATTCCAGCACTGTCAATAGGCTTATGGATATGACCACAGATTACCTGGGCCGGTCTGAATTGTTCTATATCGCTTCTGGTAAGGGGCATATATATACCAGGCTCCCAGGGATTAGGTTCACTCATACCAGGAATCCAGTCTCCGTGACTGATCAGTATCCATTTGTTTTTGTCCAGTTTTTCCGAATTTTTGGCAATGCATTCTCCCATGGTTTTATCTCTGGTATAAGGAAGAAAGAAAAACATCATACTCATAAGATCGAATTGCTTAAATTCCGGAGAAGAGTAGACCCGGGTATTTTCCGAACTGAGCATTGTTTTCTGCAAAGAAGGATCATGATTTCCGGGAATAATATGGAATTGAATATTTTTATATTTGATATTGCTGCAAACTGAGTCAAAATCTTTGTAATTATGACTTTCCTGATCAAACAGATCACCGGCAATGATCAACTGATTGATTTTCATATTTAGTAAGGTGTCCAGCAGAAGTTCCAGAGCGCGGTAGCGTTCCGGATATTTCTTTCGTTCACTGAGATGTAAGTCTGCTGTTACTGCGATCTGCAAATAGTTCTCCCTTTTAAAAAATATTGTATTGAATGAACATTGTTTTTTTATTTAAATGCAAATGATACTCCGATTTTCAGTATGGATATATCTGTGGAAGATTCATCAGTATCATAGATTACTGTATCGTCAATTATCTCAATAGAACCTTCTTTCAGGTATTGAGCAATACCACCTTTCAGGTATTGGCCACCTATATCTATGTATACTCCCATAAGGTCCTTTTCAAAATTATTTACTTCAGGGTTTTGATATACACAGAACTGAATTCCATATCCGATGCCATAGCTGAAGGTAAAATCATCGAATATTTTTGTGCTGGCAATATCATCATCCCAATCATTATCTTTGATTCTGGTATCTGTGGCAAGGTAGCTGAAACCGGCAAGTCCGTCAATATAGGGAAGTACAGTTCCCCGGGGAGGCTGGAGCCGGATCATGAATTGTCCCATAATAATGCTGTTGGTAGTGGTTACATCTACATAGACTGGCAATATTAATGGTTCTCTTCTGGTTTCTCTTCCGTATACTAAGAATTTGGCTGAGGCGCCGATTATAATTGGAGATTCAGGAAAATTATACCCAAAATACCCTGAAAGGCCGTATCCTTTAGATTCAATATTTTCTTTGAATTCTTTTTGAGGAAATCCGATATCAAATGAGATTCCTGCCTGGTACTGCTGTGCATGTATAAAAGTGGTCATGATCAGTAATAACATAACCGTACATAATACTGTTCTTTTTTCCATAGTTGTTCCTTTTTAGCAAAAAAATACTGTTCATTTCAAATAAATTTTAAAATAATGTAGTTATTAATTTTTATTTTGTCAAATGATACTAATTGAATTTTAACAAATCATACAATAAATTATAGAAAATGTCGTTAATTGAGGTGAGTTATGAGAAATAAAATGAAACAAGACAGTATATGGGTAAAAACTTTTTTAGCAGGTAATCAGAAAGGGTTTGACAAATTGTACAAAAAATATGAAAAACCATTATTTTCTTATATTTTCAAATACACACATAATCGGGAGACAGCAGAGGATGTTTTTCAAAAGACCTGGTTTAAGGCAATTCGGGGACTCAGGGATTACAAAGAACAGGGCAGTTTTGGAAGCTGGATTTTTGGTATTGCCCACAACAATTGTATTGACCATTTCCGGAAAAGTTTCAAAAGACAGATTGATGATAATATCAGCGATCAAGGGATGGATGTCCTGGAGGATAAGATTACCATAAATCCGGAAGAACAGCTGGTGCAAAAAGAAGATCGAGATCAATTGAAACAGGCTATTAAAGAATTACCTGAGGAACAAAAGCAGGTTATACTTTTGCGTCTTTACGGAGAACTTCCCTTTAAAGAGATAGCTGAAAAATGTGAATGTTCTATCAACACTGTTTTGGGCAGAATGCATTATGCAGTTAGAAATTTAAAAAAGATGGCAAGAAATCATAAATGGGAGGGATTGGAAAATGATGGAGTGTAACCAACAGAAAAAGTGTTATTTGTATTATTTCGGAGAATTAAAGGGCTCTGAAAAAAGGGCATTCAAAAAACATTTAAAAGAATGTGAGTTCTGTCAGCTTGAATTAAACAGGATTAAACATGTATGGAGAGAATTGGATGATTTGTCCATGGAACAGCCATCTTTTGAAGTCAAAGAAACAATCAAACAGAGAGCAGAGCAACTGAGAGAGAAAAAACGGATGTTGTCCTGGATGTCAAGCTGGTTTTCATTTTCATGGTTGGCATACAGAAAACCATTGGGTGTTGCTGCAACTGTTGCCATTGTAGTTTTACTGGTGCTGTTGAGTCCGCTTAAAGAGATCATATTTTTGGATTATAAAAATATAACTTTAACCAGCTGGGATGATAACTTCATTACCGAGGTAACTCAAATTGAATATGCTCTGGATCGGGTTGAATCCCCTGATCTGTCAACAGAATTAGAGTCTTTTGATGATGAAGAAATGTTTGAGGAGAATGATCTGACTTCACCTTTGATGAAGGAATTGCAGACAATACAAGAAAATTTACAATATATCGATGTCATATAAATCGGAGGTATTAGCTATGAAAAATAAAATTTTATCCGTTATTTTACTTAATTTACTAATAGGTATGGTTAGTTTTGTCAGTGCTCAGCAAAGACTGCAAAACTTCAGGGACAGACCTGCTATGAATGTACAGGATATGCAAAGATTAACCTTAGAACAGGAAGAACAAGCACTTGAGCATATCAAGGCTACCTATCCGGAAGAGAAGTATCAGAAATTACTGAATATTAAAAGCACCCGGCCTGCAGTGTATAATCGTTTACTCCAGAAAGCATACCGGGAAATGCAGTATTTGGATAAGCTGAAAGAGAGAGATCCTAAGCAATATGAGGCTATGAAAGAGATGAAGGAACTGGAAATTCAAACCAAGAAACTTGTAGATCAGTATAAAAATACCGGGAGTGAGTCAGAAAAAGAAAAGCTTAAGAATCAGATATCAGAGTTGCTGAATAAAATTTTTGATATACGTCAGCAGAATCGGCAAAAAGAGATCGAGCGTTTGGAAAAAAGGCTTGCTGAAGCAAAGGAGAACAATAAGAAACGCTTACAGAATAAAGACGAGATTATTGCAGAACGCCTGGAAGATCTGCTGGGCAAGCAAGATTGGATGAGGTGGTAAATATTTTAGTATTGAAATTGTCAGTCTTCGATGAACTCAGACTGACAGGTGGATAGTATCATCTGAGTCCAGATCAGAAACAATAAGCCACAGATACACCCCGTTGGATAAACATATTTCTAAATATAAATCTTGAGACTGTTTAAAATATCCTACGGGGTACACATGGATAAAACACAGATGAATATTAAAATCTGTGGCTAATTAAATTGAACATTGTTCATTATTTAAAATTTGTTTATTGTTGTCTTCACCGATACTCCGTTTCTCTTTCATCAACAACCATAATAATGATTTATATACTTGAGGTCAATGACTATTGATGATAGGCTGGTGAACGGTCCGCTGTCCGCGGTCTGCGGTCTGTTCTGGCTTCAGACCACTGGTCTCTGGCTTCTACCCGATAATATACCATCGTTCTTAAGTTCTCAAACTCTCAAGTTCTTACGTTCTGTTTTATTTTTTTTTCTCAATAACTTTTCTGATCCAAATATTCCCTTGCAAAAATTAAATATTTCTTTATTTTAATAAATATGACTGATCATAATTATAAAAGAAATGATCCCAGGATTGGAAAGACCTTGTGGGAGGATCTGCACAAAGCTGATTTTAAGTCCTTTAAAAAGGATTTAAAAGATATTTATGATTTTTATATTGATAAAAAAGCCCGTAAGAAACTGGAAAAAAAGGGGAGAGTGTCGCGGTTTTTTGTTCTTTCCTGGTGGGTTTTAAAAAGTCTTTTTTTCAAATTAACCCCTTTACGGCGAATTTTATTGGTAGTGAGTTTAGTTCTTTCATTTCAGTCTACCAGTTTTAATGTGGATGAAACTCAGATCAATATACAATTTAATATCTTAGGTTATCTGTTGCTTTTAATAATTTTACTGCTTGAATTAAAAGACAAACTGCTGGCAAGAAATGAACTTGCTGTTGGAAGAGCTGTGCAGGCAGCTCTCATGCCCAATAAAAGCCCTGAAATAAAGGGGTGGAATATCTGGCTGTACACGTGTCCTGCAAATGAGGTTGGAGGTGATATCATTGACTATATACATTTTAATTCAGATATTTGGGCATTTACTCTCGGAGATGTGGCTGGTAAAGGACTGGGAGCAGCACTGATTGCAGCGAAACTACAAGCTACACTGCGAGCAATTGCTCCATTATCGAAATCTCTGGATAATATAGCTACAGAAACCAATAAAATACTATTCCGGGATGGTATTCCTCAGCGTTTTGTCTCTCTTCTTTATTTGAATCTTCGTCCAAATTCCGGAATTATAGAATATATAAATGCAGGTCATTTACCCCCGCTTCATATCACTGATAATAAGATAGTAGAAACTGCTGTAGGCGGTCAGGCTTTAGGACTTACTGAAAAAGCAGTGTTCAAACAAGAGTCTGTAACAATTAATCCTGGAGATTGTTTTTTTATATACTCAGACGGGCTTACTGAGACTATGAATGAGAAAGAAGAATTTTTCGGGAAAGAAAGATTGTTTCAGATTCTGAAGGATAATGCTCATCTTTCTGCTGAAAAATTAGCCAACACTATTCTTTCATCTGTAGAAGAATTCAAAGGAGAAAGCCGTTACCGGGACGATATTTCTCTTATTATTTTAAGAAGAACCAAAAAATAGATAAAATATTTTTTTTCATATTTTTTTATAATTTTTATATAATATTTATTCCCCTTTAATAATTTTATTTCAGAAAATATGTAACCTTTTGATTATTTTTCAGTCTTTATTAATGAGAGACGAAGTTGTAATATGATAAAAAAATAAATTGATAAATTATTTGAGATTATCCTTTAATAATATGTTGATTATAAATGAATTTAAATATTATCGAAACAGAAATCTAAAATAACCGTACATTAAAATGAAGATGATTGTAATATATTAAAAAAAGCCAAGGGAGTGTATGTATGAAAAAATTACTGATTCTGATTTTAGGGTTTTATGGATTCTTATTTGCAAATAGTAATGATAAAATAATAAACATTAAAACCACACCTGAACCTCCGGTGTTAGATGGGGTTATTGATCCCTGCTGGAGCAGAGCTGATTCAGCGGTTAATTTTTTTCAATTATCACCTTATTATGGTAAAGAACCAACCCGGAAAACTGTTGCCCGGATCCTCACCACCAGAAAATCACTTTTTTGTATGATGATCTGCTATAATGACCAGGGTCAGATACAGGCCTATAAAGGAACACTGGATAATATCAGCGGTGATAATTGTTCTCTGATGCTGGATACCTTTGGAAACGGCCGTACGGCGTATAAATTTGCTGTATCAGCCTCAGGGGTTCGCAGTGACTGCCGTTTGGTGGATGATGCCCGTAACCGGGATTACTCCTGGGACGGGATCTGGTTTGCTGAGTCCAAGGTATATGACTGGGGATATGTAGTTGAAATGGAGATCCCCTATAAATCTCTGCAGTATAATGATGATCTTCTTCACTGGGGACTGGATTTTGATCGATGGATTGCTGAAAACAGTGAAGATTTATACTGGTGTCCCTATGATGAAAGTGTCGGTCAGCGTATTTCCAAATTTGGTAAACTTGTTTTTAACGGATTCCGTCCTACAGTACGGGGAATGCATCTTGAGCTCTACCCGGTAGGCATGGCAAAAGCAGAATATCAGCCGGACGGCAGTTATGATATAAAACCGAATGTAGGTATTGATATACTTTACAACCCTTCACCGAAACTGACTTTTCAGGGTGCTGTCAATCCGGATTTTGCCCAAATTGAAGCTGATCCGTATGAATTCAATATCAGCCGTTATGAAACTCATTATGATGAAAGAAGACCTTTTTTTACAGAAGGTAATGAAATTTTTATGGCCTCAGGAAAACAGCGTAACATGGGGTTTTATACTCCATTGGAGCTCTTCTATTCCCGCCGTATTGGCAGAAAACTTCCTGACGGAAGTGAAGTGTCCCTATGGGCAGGTGCCAAAACATTTGGCCGTGTACAGGAATGGGAATATGGAAGTTTTCTGGCAGTGACAGGAGATGCTGAATATACTATAGATAATGAAACGTATAAAGAAAAACAAGCAGTATTCGGTTCAGCACGCTTAAAACGGCAGATTATGGAGAATTCATCAATTGGATTTCTATTTGTTGGAAAGCATTCTGAATCAAGCGACAACGGAGTACTTGATATTGACGGTGCATTCCGTGGTTCAAACTGGCAGCTGGCATACCAGCTGGCCCGTTCATACCGGGATGATCAGGGTGATTTTGCCGGTTCAGCAGGCTTAACTGTGTTAAAGGAAAATATGATTATGGGAATCCAAGGTCGATATGTGGGAGATAATTTTGATGTGGATGAAGTAGGTTTTGTTCCCTGGAAAGGAACAGCAGAGCTTATTGGCCTGGGTGGACCCCGCTGGTACTTTCAGGATGGATATATTCGGTCGGTTCTTTTTTATTTTGGTCCTGTACTCTCGTATGAAAAAGTAGATAACTTTACCGATTACGGAGGGTTAATAGGTTTTAATATGCAGTTTCGCAATAACTGGGGATTTGAAATAAATACAACGTATACCCGATCCAAAGAACGTGATGTAACCTTTGATTATTATTCTCATCATTTATCTTCCTGGTATCATATCAGTCCCCGCTGGCATGCGAACTTAAATGGCAGCTACAGTAAAACCTATAATTTTTCCCGTGACTATCTTGCTTTTTATACTTACTGGAATGCTTATATCGGCTGGCAGGTCAGCCGGAACATGCGGATTGGTACTTCGGCCAGTGTATTTATAGAAGGAAATCCGCAAGGTGAGGTAGAAGAGGTAACCTATAATTCCAGACCGTTTATCTCTGCTAATCCTATTAATAATATGAGTGTGAGAGTCTATCTGGATAATTTGTTTTTACAGTCTTCAGGGCAATTAGAACAGCTCATCGGAGGGGTGCTATTTTCTTATAATTTTTCACCTAAAAGCTGGATTTATCTGGCAATCAATGAAGTACAGTACAGGCCAGAGGAGGTGTTAAGGGTCCGTGACAGGGCAGCAGTTTTTAAATTGAAATATTTATATTATATGTAATCTAAAAAAATCCCCGGTATAATTACCGGGGATTTTTTTATTCAGGGAAAAAGTTGATTTTAATTTTTGGGATTATTATATTATATTTAATTATAATATTTATTTAGTTTACGAAATAGAAATCTGAATAAAGTTTTAAAAGGGAGTTATTATGAAAGACATGATTTACCTTGATAATGCTGCCACCACTTATCCAAAACCACAGGAAGTATATGATTTTATGTATGAATTTTATCAAAAGCATGGAGTGAATCCAGGCCGTTCCGGCTATGATGCAACTTTGCAGACAGAAGAAGTTGTCTATTCGACCCGTAAAATGCTGATGGAGTTTTTAAACGGTAAAAATCCCAATCATCTTACCTTCAGCTACAATGCTTCTGATTCATTAAATATGATCATTATAGGCATGGTGGAAAAAGGTGATCATGTTGTATCTACTAATCTAGAACATAACTCGGTTCTCCGCCCTCTGAATGTTCTGGACCGGGACGGGATTGCTGAGAGAAGCTATGTTCCTTTTGATAAAAAAGGATATATCCATCCAGAAGATATTAAAAAAGCTGTAAAGAAAAATACGAAAATGGTGATCATGAACCATGGTTCCAATGTTATCGGCACTGTCCAGCCTGTTGCAGAAGTAGGAAAATTCTGTCGGGAAAAAGGAATCTATTTTGCAGTGGATGCCAGTCAGACAGCAGGAGCACAGAATATTGATATAGAAGAAATGTGCATAGACTTACTGGCCTTTACCGGACATAAATGCCTAATGGGTCCGACCGGAATTGGAGGATCCTATATCAGAGAAAATATTCCTATAAAGGGAACCAGATACGGAGGGACCGGAGTCCGTTCAGCTCATCCTTATCATCTGGATGAATTTCCCTACCGGATGGAGTGCGGAACGTTGAATGTAATGGGTGTATCTGGTCTGCATGCAGGTCAGAAATGGCTGCAAAAAGAAGGAGTGGATACAATTCATAAACGTGAAATGAAACTCTGGAAAAAACTTCGGGATGGACTGGATACTATTGATAAAGTAACATTATACTGTGCTGAGTCCGAAGAAAACCATAATGCAGTACTCAGTTTTAATCTGGACGGCTGGGAAGCTGCTGATGTAGGAACTATGCTGGATGTTGATTATAATATTGCCTGCAGAACCGGTTTGCAGTGTGCTCCTCTGGTCCATCGTCAAATAGGAACAGAAGAGATAAAAGGAACAGTTCGTTTTAGTCTGGGGCCGTTTACTACAGAAGAACATATTGATTCAGCCATTGCTGCTGTTAGAGATATTGCTGCAATAAAAAGATAGTCGAGGTTAAACCACCCAGACAGGGTCGCGACCCTGTCTGGGTGATGGGATATCTATGAATTCTTATAATATTTTGAAGAAATGACTATACCAAAGTCCCCCTTGTCAGGGGGATACCCCTCCGGCCATACCTCTGTATACAAGTCGTTGAAGAAAATATAATTTAATACTGTTCGGAGACATCGGTAACACATTTGCAGCATATAGTTGTCTCAAAGAAAAAAGTATAAAGCATAGTCCCGGAATAACTTCTAAAATCAAAAATCGTAAATCGTTGGTCTTAAATCCATTACTACGATACCTCACCCTGTCAGGGTGGCGAAAAAAGGAGTATGAAATGAAGAACTTTAGAAAAGAATTTCACAGAAATAAAGTTTTTTCTTGTTTTACACTTATCTATGTTGTCCTTATTATTTTACCTCTTGTTGCACAGGATATAGAAGTGCAGGACGGCTGGTTTTATCTGGATGGTAAAAAATTTTTTGTTAAAGGTATTGGTTACGGAACCAGTAACCGTCCTGGACAGTACCCCTGGTATGGAGTTGGAGTATTTGATGCGCCAGTGCTTCAGTCCGATCTGAACCGGATCAAGGAGGCTGGTTATAATACGATTCGCACCTGGGGTGCATTAACAGAAGCGGAGTTGCAGATCATAAATGCTTCCGGCCTAAAGGTTATATTTGGTATCTGGATAAATCAGAATGGTGATTATGGTGATGCGACCTTCATTGCTGAATCTAAATCATATGTGAACAGTATCCTCAATTACAGCAATAAATATCCGTGTATAATTGCGTATCTTATAATGAACGAACCTCTGGCAGAAGATATTTATAGAGGAGGAGCAAGTGAGCTGGTTCATCTCTGGCAGGAACTGATCACCATAATCCATAATAAACATCCCGGGATTCCGGTATCTATATCCGCTACAGAAGTGAATGATTTTGTTCGTACCGATCTTTTTGGTGTGGCAGCGTATAATCTCTATGTCTGGGGATGTCCCATGACCCTGTATAGCAGACATGGATATGCAGAACATGTTCATTTTTACAAAATGAACAGAGCTGCTGATATGCCTCTGGTGATAACAGAATTCGGCCTTTCCGTATCACCCACAGTTAGTGACCATATGTATGGTTATGGAGGTAACAGTTTGCAGCAGCAGGCTGAAGGTGATATTATGATGTACCGGGGTCTCATTGACGGCGGAGCTCAGGGAGGATGTGTATTTCACCATCAGGATGAATGGTGGAAAGGAGGAAATGCTGATGTTCATGATCCGGTAGTGGAAGAATGGTTCGGTCTTATCCATTTTGATGATCCTTCTTCAGGCAAAGCCGGAACAACCCGGCCGGCCTGGAATGCATTTTCCGTTTATAACCGGGCAATCATTGCATCACCGAAAAACGGCAGAATGTATACCGGAACTATACCGCTGGAGTTATTCCTGATGGATGAGGTTAAACGGTTTATAGTAAGCCGGGATCAGACAGAATTGTTAGATGAAATGGTGAGCTCAACCTATGTTCAGGATGAGATATCTGTTTCTGTAACAGATGAGATAGAGGATGTGGTTCTGGATTTTCGGTTTTATGACAGTGCAGATCAGATGATCAAAGAGGAAAGCATAACCATACTGTGCAGTCAGACAGAAGTGACTATGCCTTCTGTGGAAATTACTCTCACTCCTGATGAGGTACATACAGGAGGCTCACAGTTCATGGTGGTTAAAATAATTAGAAGCAGTGATTTTGAGATTGAGGATAACCGGATCGATTACTGGTTTCATCCCCATATTAATTTCGGACCGGGTGTTTTCAAAACAAATACATTTACTTCAAATGACAATATCTGGCTGCATACAGACAGTTTCACTATTCCTTCGCAATGTATTGTAGCCAGTTTCTGGGCCGGTATTACTATTCGTTATGGAGATTTCAAGCGTTACGTTACGGATCAGAAGACCGTCTTCAAAGGAAACTGGGCTGATGCCATAAAAGCCCGAGAAGATCAATCTACACATGTGGAGATCTCTGAAAAAGATGTCATTAATGAGAAAAAAATCAGATTTCTGTCTAATATCCCAAATCCTTTCAACGGAAATACTGAGGTTTCCTATTTTCTGTCAACAGCGACAGAGGTCCGACTGACTGTTTATGATATAAGTGGACGCAGGGTAGAAACTCTGTTTGCAGGCAAACAAACTGCTGGAAATCACCAGGTAGTATGGAAACCTCAAAATCAGGCATCGGGAGTCTATATATGCCGGATTGCAGTATTAGAGGAAAACGGCACAGCAGGCTTATCGAATGTTGCTTTCAGAAAATTATTGTATGTGAAATGAGGAGTTTCTACCATTCTGGGGTTGACTAAAAACAAAATTTTAACGCAAAGTCCGCAAAGGTCGCAATGTGATAGATTTATAATTATTAACTATTTATAGTCTTTGCGTCTCTCTTTGCGATCTTAGCGTTAAAATCTTTTCATACTTTTTGGACAGCTCCGAGGTTTTTATTTCAGAATTTCTTTACGATCTGTCACCCTTCGATGAACTCAGGGTGACGGAATATCGTTGATTTAAGGTATATCTTTCACCATGTTCCCACGGAGACCGTGAGAACAAGGAAAGTAACCCCCTTTGTCCCCTTGTCAGGGGGATACCCCTCCGGCCATACCTCTGTATACAAGTCGTTGAAGAAAATATAATTTAATACTGATCGGAGACATCGGTAACACAGTTGCAGCATTTAGTTGTCTCAAAGAAAAAAGTATAAAGCATAGTCCCGGAATAACTTTCTAAAATCAACAATCGTTAATCGTTGGTGTTAAATCCATTACTACGATACCTCACCCTGACAGGGTCATGACCCTGTCAGGGTCATGGATTACTCAATCACCAGGGCATCTGCCACAATTTCCGCCATGGTTTTAATCTTCACACCCAGTTTATAATCTTTATTTACTTCCATAAGCTGGTCAATACAGTTATGACAAGGGGTAACCACGATTTCCGCTCCGGTTGCACAGATCTGATCGGCTTTTATTTTAGCTATATCCATACGCCTTTCAGCATACTCTCCCATGGACAACTGTCCTCCTCCTCCCCCGCAGCAGAAGTTGTTTTCCCGGTTTGGATACATTTCAACAAAATCAGTAACTGCATGTTTCAGAATATAACGCTGTTCTTCGATCACTCCGCCGGATCTGACCAGATTACAGGGATCATGCAGGGTGACAGTCTGAGTGTTTTTTTTCAAATCAAGTTTTATTCTTCCGGTGCGGATATAATCTGCAATAAGTTCTACCAGGGTTATGGTTTTAAAAGGATACTTTTTCTGGGTCCAGCGGGGACCTTCCCAGCGAATCGCTCTGGGACCGTGACCGCATTCAGCCAGCACCAGGGTTTCCGCTCCGATTTTTTCAACCTCTTCCCTTAATCTATCTGTAATTAATGCTCCTATTTCATCATCCCCTGAATAGTAGGCATAGTTGGTAACATCATAAAAATTGCTAGAAAGAGTCCATGATTCATCGGCAGCATAGAATATCATAGCTGCTGCACTGATTGAGAGAGGAAAAAATTTCGGTTCCCGGGGGTTGAGGGTATAAAAAATTTTACTTCCTTTTTTATCTAATGGAATAGAAGCATTCGGCTCATTAACTTCCATTTGAAGATCTTCTTCTAACCACTGTAAGGTATCTATATAGTCTTCTTTGGGAATGCCCATATTATTCCCGGTTTTAATGGCAGTATCGACAGTGGACTGCAGTCCTTCGGGCACCAGATCCATTTCTGCCAGCATTGAGCGGGCAGTTCGGACCAGAAAGGCAATATCAATACCCACGGAACAGTGCATAGAGCAGCGTCCGCACATGGTACAGCCACCGTAGATCACATCGATCATTTCCTTAATAGTATCATCATCAAAATCTTTTGCACCAACCAGTCCGGGAATAATTTTTCCGGTTAGAGTATGATAACGTCTGTAAATTTTGGAAATCAGATCCACTTTATGACCGGGAAGATATTTTTCATCACCGTAATGAAGGTAATACAGGCATGTTTCACCACAAAGACCGCAATGTACACAGCTGTTCAAGTGAGTTAGTAACTTACCGCTTAATTTTTCATCAAGCAGATCAAGTCCTTTTTTCTGATTTTCTGTAAGACTTTTACCTTGTTTTACTTCTCTTTTGCTAAAGGCCATACACCTCTTTTCCCATAAAAAAGCCCAAGATATATTCTGGCTAAAACAAAATAAGCTGCATGTTTTAATTTTCCAACCGGTATGTAGAGAAAAAGTAAAGCAGAATAATATAATAATAACGGTTTTAAGCTGGTTGCATCCAGATTTAATACCGAAACAGTAAGAAAACCTGTTACCAGTGTATTACTTATAAAATCATCCGGATTAGACAGATAACGCAATTTTTTATTTATGATTCGTTTTAGAAGAATACCTGCACCGCAAATAACAGAAATGATAAATATGATCCGGCTGAAAGTATATATTAATGAAACAAGATGTATGTTTAATAAATGTACAAAAAGCCAGAAAAAGCCCAGGAAAATCCCGAAGTGATAACAAATACCTGCAATATAAGTAGGCCAGTGTTTATTTGCAGTTTCTTTTTTCAAAGGAGACATACCTGCAGAAAAAGAATATACTATCCCTTTTATTGTACTACCCTTGGCTTCTGAAGGATCAATGGGATTTCCGGTTATTGCTTTTATAAACATAAAAAAGAGTATTAGAGCGGATATACAAAAACTTATCAGAAAAAATGTTTCAGATAGTTGCATTTTTTGTCCCTGTCCTACACACATCCATCCGGTTTGGGTAAACCGGCGATTTTACAGGCTCCTTTGGCCGGTCCCATAGGAAAGAGTTCATACACTTCCCGCAATTTTAAATTTGCTGCCTGGCACAGTTTCCGCACCATGGGCGCCATATCATGTTGCCTCCAGTATTCCCGGATATAATTTATGACTGCCCAGTGTTTTTCATTTAATTCACCAGTTCCATCATGTTTAGCCAGGAGACGTGCTACTTCTTCATCCCATTTCTCGGGATTTTTTAAGAAACCGTCACCGTCTACTTCGAATTCCCGGTCATCGATAGTGATTTTTGCCATAATATATCCTCATAATTTTATTAAAATCACTAAATGTGATTAAAATTTTCAAAGAATCTTCAGAAGATTCCCGTAATAATCAAATAATATAATAAATCATTTTCGGTTTACCAAGGGTTTTTTTAATGGATTATGAGGTGTTGCTGAAAATTTTTCTGTAAAAATACTATAAAGGAATATGTCAAATAGAAAGATAAAGGATAAAGGATAAAGGATAAAAGATAAAACGTTATTAAGAGCTTTAGAACTTGAGAACTTGAGAATTTTAGACTGGTAACATTCAGAAGCCGGAAATGACCGCAGACAACGGACGGCAGACAGCTAAGAAATGCGGTCAGCGGTCCGCAGTCTGTGGTTTTTGTTCGGTCACTATACGTTCAGAATTTTTAAAAAAGTCAGTAGTTAGTCACTGAACAGTTTTAACAGCTTAGAATAATCACTCTTCCTTAACCTCCCATCCATAATCCACATATTCCCAGGTGAAATCATTGCCCTCAACATCCACTACCGCAAAGCCTTCTTCAAAACCATGATAATGGCCTCTCCACCAGGCACCACTCACTGCTCCTGCAGTTATAAAATGGGTGTTTTTCCAAATGAGCTCTTCTACAATATGAAGGTGACCCTGTAGTACCAGTCTTAGATTATAGGGTTGTAACATTTCCATTATCTGGTGAGTATTTACTATCACACCGCCGCTGTCATTTTTTGCCAGGGAATGATCAAGAAGTTGATTTCGAATGGAATAAAAGGGGATATGAGTAATTACTGCAACAGGTTTTTGTTCATTAATACTCTCCAGGTCATTCTTTATCCATTCAAGCTGTTGGGAATCAATATGTCCAATATATCTTCTTCGGGGAGTTATTCCGATGCTGTTCAGCAGCATAAAATGCCATCCTTTATGGTCAAATGAGAGATATGGTTCTTCCTGATCCATGCGGTTTAAATACATTTTTTCTGCATATTCAGGATGATCTGGGTCTATACCACTATTTTTATAAATCCCAAAATACTCATGATTGCCGATGCAGTTATATACTGGCATATTGAAATACTCTATAGTTTTCAGATACAGTGTATAAAGTGAGTCTGCAGTGTGAAAATTTTTTCCCAGTGCATCCATGATCAGGTCTCCACCGGTCAGGACAAAATCTGGTTCAGGCTGTAAGTTGTTCACATATTCAATTGCTTCTGTAAATCCTTCCACAGCATTGCGTTGATCAGTAATATGGATGTCAGTCATAAATACAAAGCGGAAAGAATTTTTTGACTGTTCAGTACAGGAAAAATTAAGCAGCAGTAAGATAATAGAAAACAGAATCAGCATGATTTTTTTATATTTTCTCATTTTATACACCTCCTTTATTGAGTGTTTGTTATATGTGCCCGGCACTTCCAAAGTGCCGGGCACATGTATTCAAGATACAGAGTTTACAAAGCAAATATAAAAATAATTTTGTCCTCTGTGGTTATTTTTTTCTTTTGAAACAACCCTTATACTCTCAAATGTTGTTACAATACAATGTAAATAATTATTATTAGAATTTCATGAAAAAATTAAAGGTATTAAATAAAGTTATGTAATTATTGATAATTTGCTATTTTAAACGGAAGTTTTTATATTTATGAACATTATCATGAACATTATTTCAATTATATTAATTGCAGTTGGATTGTCTATGGATTCATTGGGCGTTTCCATAGTTAATGGCTGTACCATCAGGAAATTACATGTAAAAAAGATGCTCTCAATTTCTCTGACTTTTTCTCTGTTTCAGGCATTTATGCCTGTAATTGGATGGATGGTTGGAATGGGCATAGAAAAGTATATACATGAACTCGATCATTGGATTGCATTTTTTTTACTTTCCTTTATCGGGCTTAAGATGATAATTGAAGGATTAAGAAAAAATGAGGATTACGAAAAATGTGATTTACTCATTAGCAGATTGATAGGTCAGTCTTTTGCCACCAGTATTGATGCTTTTGCAGTGGGGATAAGTTTTTCCTTACTGCAGTTGTCTTTAGTTACACCAGTGTTAATCGTCGGAGCAGTTACTTTTATGTTTTCCTTAATTGGTTTGTTTTTGGGAAAATATTTCGGAAAGATTTTTGGTAAAAGAGTCGATGTTGCCGGGGGATTAATTTTAATCGGGATCGGTATTAAAATTTTGTATGAACATTTATTCCTCTAGTAAGTTTAAACTTAAAATCAAAAAATAAGGGGGTTGCATTATGGTAGGCACAAAAAAGTATCAGAAGATGTTTATTATAAGCTGGGTTGTTTCTTTTATATGTATTCTTATGTTTATTCAGGTTCAGGCTCAGTCAGTCACTCTTGAAAATATAATGAGTGCTCCTTTTCCGAGCAGTATGACTGCTGATCCGGAAGCAGAACGAATTGCCTGGGTCTTTAATGATCGAGGAATGAGAAATATTTATGTGGCCCGGTCACCTATGTTTGAGCCGACTAAGGTTACCAGCTATAATTTGGATGACGGTCAGGCTCTGTCTGATATATGTTTTCAGCCTCAGGGTGACTATATTTTTTATGTCCGCGGAGGAGCACTCAATAATAAAGGTGTTCATCCAAATCCTACCAGCAATATTCACGGTACTGAGCGGGTAGTATGGGGTTTAGACCTGAAAACCGGTAAACAGTGGAAAGTGGGGGATGGTCATTCTCCTGTAATTTCACCTGAGGGCAACTGGATAATTTTAGAGAAAGGGGGAAGTCTTTTCATAGCTTCTGCCAATGAATCTCCTGAAATGAAAAAACTGTTCACAGCCCGGGGGTATAATACATCACCTGTCTGGAGATATGACATTTTGGTAGATTTTTCGAACAAGAAAAAAAATCAGCAGATTAAATTGGTAAGCCTTCCGTTTCCTTCCTTATTTTCCGGAATGGGAGGGATGATGCGCGGAAGAATGATGGGGCGGG
>JAWODZ010000097.1:0-11471 GCA_046483025.1 bacterium | reverse complement strand
GCTCCAGCAGTACCATCTTCCTGCACATAGCTAAATCCATAGTGAGTACAAAACCATTTGGTGTTGTTATGGTCCACCGCTATATAGAACACTCTGTCCTCCGTCTGATCCAGACCAAGTTCTGCAGAACTCGCATCATACACTGTCCAGGTAGAAAGATCCTGGGAAAGCATGGATACATTGGCCAGACCGACATCTCCCTTTTCACCAGTAAACCAGATATTTCCGTAATTGTCAAAACCAATGTCATAAAGCCCGTTATAAGGCAGATCACTGTTGTCTGAAGTGAAAAGAGTAAATGTCTGAGCACTTAATGTCAATGGGATCATTAATACAACAAAAATAAATAGTAACCTTCTCATCGCATATACCTCCTTTTTAATTAAATATATTTTTAAACCCAAAATTTTTTTGGATTTAATGAACCGGTGGGTTCCGTTCTCTTTTATTTACTGTTATTTTATTCACGATAACCATCACCAACTTTTCTCATTTATTTATATCTCAAATCTAAAACCGAACTGTTGAATATCCCCTAATACACCATTTGTTGAATAGGCATAATCAAGAACTGCATTAACACCTGCTATATGAAGATCAACTCCTCCTCCAAAAGAAAAATCACCGATATCATAATTCATACGATATCCTGCCCGTAGAAATGCCATTTTCAAAAATCCGTATTCAGCTGCAAATGCTATTCTTTCAGTATTATCACTTGGTACATTAACATCAACAAATATGGTTAATTTATTTGTATTCATTTTAATTGGTTCAAAAGCAATGCCCATTTGAAATATCTGGGGCATTCTAAAATCAGGTGTCAGTCGTTCTACCCTTGGATTATTTTCCTGGTCCCGGGCCAGTTCCTCTTCTATTCGCTGGTCAATCTCTTCACCTGAAAACTTTAATTTACCTCCGAAATTTCGTACCACCATACCGATCCGTAAGTTAAGAAAATCTGTCTGATAACATGAGCCTACATCCAGGGCTAATTGTGATGCATTTTCATGCCAGATATATTCATGAATATATTTTGCTGTAATGCCGAAGGTGAAGCGATTAGTAAGTGAACGGGCAAAGGAAACCCCCACAGCCAAATCACCTGCATCATAAAACTCTCCAGTTCCTTCACTTTCATATACAGTGGTCACTTCCATTTCATCCATATAAAAAGAAGTCAAGGAAACACCGATTGCATTATATTCTCCGATTTTTTTTACTAAAGCACCGTACATTAACTGAGTATCCATAAAATAATTTGTATGTGCTATACTGATATCCATATTATCAACAAACACCGCACCGGCCGGATTCCAATACAGGGCATCACCGCCAAAAACATCAGCAGTTATGGCTCCTCCCAGAGCTACTCCCCGGGGTTCGGCCCCAATCTGAAGAAAATTCACCCCAGACTGACCAAGATTTCCCTGTCCCTGACTCTGTCCAGCTGTTATTAAAAAGACTAACATACAAACAAAGATTATTTTACTCTTCATATCTATATCTCCATACTTTTGATTATCGTATAACTGCAAAACGTCCAATCTTTTCACCCAGATCAGATTTTACATGATAAAAATAAATACCGGAAACAATTGGACGCCGTTCCGAAGTAAGTAAATTCCACTCTTCTCTGCCTGAAGTGCTGTTGTGTTCTATAGTTTTAACTAGATCTCCGTCAACAGTAAAAATTTTAATAGTACATCTGCCAGGAAGATGAGTGAAGGCCAGATTACGAATAGGTTCACCAAAAGGAGTATTACCCAGCCGTGCTTCATCCCAGGGAGCTGATACCACATAAGGATTCGGTACAACTTTAATCTTATCCAGTTCATTTTTACTGGTAACTGGTCGGGTTTGCGGTTCTACTGCCAGGGCATTAGAAATATTTTCGATATTATCAATATCTGTTATACGTACTGATTCCTCAACGCTTCCGCTGGCATTAAAACGATACGCAGCAAGATTATAATAATACATAAAACCATTAAATACATTTGTATCCATCCATTCGTAGGCATTCTCATCAACCATAGTTTCTCCTTTATACTGCATGGGAATTGTATCCAACGTTGTCCATTGAGCCAGAGTCGGGTCTGTAGTGCGGTAAATTATATATCCTTCAAGATCATTTACGGAGTCAGTTGCTGCATTTCTGTAATTCACATCCAGATCATTGCTCCACTTTAATGTGACAGATCTATCCCCGGTTTCCGCAGTCAGGGTCGGTGCAGGTATTGTGGCAATATTGAAATCATTATCCCAGTATTCCCAAATTTTATCTGTAACAGCCAGCAGATCATCTTTGTTATCACCAACCATTACACCTACCCAAATCTCAGCTTTCTCGCCTGGTTGTATGTCAAAAGGGCCATTACAAATATAAGCTACCATGGCTCCACCTACAAGGTTTCCTTCTTCATCACGAATCCGTGTTGTTTCAGGATCATCATAGTGAGTTCCGTTAATGGGGTTATCCCCTAAATGAAAGTAATCTGAAACTTTTAATTGAGGATGATTATGAAAGTAATTGGTATCACTGGACATCAAATAGTAACTGAGTGAATCCCAGTGCGCACTGTTCACAGCAACTTCATCAATTGTTACATCTATCCAGTGCCAGTCAGTAATGCCCTGATTGTTGGGTGTTTTCAAAAAAGTGACACCAGACAAGAACGGATCGGGTTCTCCCCAGTCATCACTGTAATTATCTGAATCATAAAAATAGATCAGTTCCCGGCTTTTGTCAAAATCAATACAGTCATCGGCCCATTCTCTTGCTGCATTGGCAATACCACCAATATCAATATCAGAATAAAAATTAAAATACATATCTTCATACGGTTCAGTGTTTGCATTTTCTATCTCGAAACGCAGAATAATAAATCTGTCAGCACCAGGTACTCCCCAGGCATAAATATGCTGATGTACCCGCATATTAAGCAGCATATCCTCTTCATGGTTATTGTAGTAACGCCAGTTAGTGGAGTCACTGTACACACAGTAACTGTCCTGCTGAGAGAGTATTATCGGATTACCATTTTCATCCTGAACCGGCCATCCCCAGGAAGGCCAGGTACTGGGGTCATCGCTCATAGCAATTTCCGCATTACCCGCATCATATCCGCCCATAGCATCAAACTCTTCAAAACGACCGCTGGCAGCACTAATTACATTGACCGGCACTCCGATCATCAAACACTGCCTGTACATACAGATATGTCCGGAATTTATCGGATATTCTATTGTTTTTTCAAATTGACCACCATAAGGATAAAACTGCCCAATATTAGTGGTAAAAAATCCAACTTTTCCTACATTATGAGTACCAAAGGCACGGTCTTTTAAACCCAGAATATTTAAATCCTGAGCTATAATTGGATTTGCCGTTCCAATTATCAGAAAAAGCAATACTGTTGATATACGTTGTATTTTTTTCATTACTATACCTCATTTTTAATATTGTACAGACATACCCAGATAAATCATCCGGGGCATTCCCCAGTTTAACGGATTTGCCGCATACTCGTATGTTCGTCCATACATTTCATCAGGTTTACCTGTAAAAGGATCAACATATTCTACATTCTTGCGGTTTGTAAGATTGTATATTTCCAGGTAAGGGATTAAGGTTAATTTACCCCAGGAGAATCTTTTATCCATTTTCAAATCAAATGTCCAGTTAGGAGGTAACCGCTCGTTATTAATTTCATATGGTTCTGTTGCTCCGCGAGTAGCCCGGGTATACGGAAAGCCGCTTCCATATTCAAATAACAATGTTGTCCGCAGATTTTCAAATATCGCAGTATCCCACAATTTTGGTCCGTCATCCTCTCTAAGTCTGATTGTCAGATAAGCATTTACTACATGACGCTGATCAAAATCAAGCGGGAAAAATTTTAAGGTCTGACGGTTAGCCTCTTCAATACCGACTCTTTCAAGAGGTCCTGAACTGCTGCCTTCATGAACTGAATAAGTGTAGTTGATTTCTCCGGAAAAATATCGCCCCCGAATTTTACGAAACTGAATTTCCAGTCCATTATTATAGGCAAAATCATCATTTATATGGAGACTGAACGTTTCCCAGTATTCAGGACGGTCTCCGGCATAAAATGTCCGTGCTCCAACCAGATTGGTAATTCTCTTACTGTAAACTGAAACTTTAAGCAGATAATCCTCAAAAATTTGATTGCTTAAGCCAAATTCGTAAGCTATAGTCTTTTGGGGTTTAAGATTAGGATCACCAAACCGGCCGTTTCCGGAACGCAAATTCATAAGCATATTATCAGCATAATCAACATCACCATCGCCATCTACATCATATAATGCTTCCGAATCGCCGGTTACCAGAGTTTTGTAAATGAATTGGTATTCCGGCCGCTCAAAATAGTGACCATATCCGAAATGGAAGACAGTTTTATCAGACACAGGATAGGATATTCCTAAACGAGGGCTGATCTGTGTATGAATATCAGATGAGACTTTACTTGTAGTATCACTTTCCAGATCATATGGATTCTCCCAGTATTTGACATCAGGTGCGGTAAGATCATATCGCATACCAGCACTGAGAATTATACTCGAAAAATTTATCTTATCCTGTATATAGGCAGAAAATTCATATGGAGTGACTGTATAGTCATCAAGAATATGATCATCATAATATGGTGAGCTGATGTAAAATCTGCTTAATCTATGGCTGCGGTATTCAAATCCTGCTTTAATTTCATTATAATTATTGGTCTGCCAGAGCATATTTCCCCGAATTCCTACAGTTTCCTGGTCATCTTCACTGTAACCGCTGACATAATTTAAAAGATAAAATTCTTTATTTTCATCTCTTTGATAGGCAGGACTCAAGTCCTGATAATCATAATCTCCCGAATCATAATGCTGAAACTGATAATAAAGAGTTAAATCATAATAGAGATTATCGGCGAGTGTATGGACAAGACCTGTATAAAACATTTGTGAGTTCGTATTTGGTTCATACCAGGCCTGATCCGGAATATATTTATAGGAATGAGAATAACTCTTCCGTTTTCCCTGAGAAAGATTAGCACCAAAATTCAGCTTCACATTATCTATATGCCGATCTGTTATTTTAAAAAATACATTTCCTTGTCTGCGGTATCCCCAGGGCAGATAACTGTCTCTGTCATCATAAGTAGTTGATAACATGAATCTGGTTTCCGGAGAAAAAAGTGAGCCGCTGAAATTTGTACGAATAACATGACGATCTTGCTTAATACTTTCCTCCTCTATACCCAGTGCAGTTGATTTTGCATCAACTTCAGCGGAAAATTCTGCGGCTCCTTCCTTTGTGGTAATATTTATAATACCGCTCATAGCATTGCCATATTCAGCACTGTAGGTTCCGCTGATGACCTGCATTTCAGATATAATATTCCGGTTAAGTATTTCGGAAGTATTAACACTGGAAAAAAGCGGATCACTAATAGGAACCCCATCTATCATATAGGTGATTTCACCGGAACGACCTCCGCGTAAATGAAGTCCGCCTCTGTTTACAATACCAGGCTGAACCCGCAGAATATCTGAAACAGTACTGGATGGTAAATCAGTAATTTCTTCACTGCTGATACTACGCAGTGTAGCAGTGTTGTCTTTCTCAATCAAAAGACGATCTGCTGTAATAACAACTGTTTCTCCCAAAACTGTTTCTTCTTGTAATTTAAAATCAGCATAAGTGATACGGTTCGCACGCACTGTTATTTCTTCCATTCTTTGGGTCTGATATCCCATATAGGATACTTTGAGATTATACACTCCAGGTTCTACTTGTAAAATAACATAGCGTCCCTTACTGTCAGTTGCTGCTCCCATTTGAGTATTTTCAACCATAACATTAGCACCTACAAGAGGTTCACCTGTTGATTCTTCCACTACCTGACCGCTGATTTTACCATAATTTTGAGCATACACAGAAATACACATAGTAAATAATAGTATGCTGAAGAGTATAAAAAATTTTTTTAACATACTGTACCTCCTCATAATAAACCATGGACTAAATATTACACTTTTATTAAAACGGACCATAACTGAATAATACCGGGGGTATAATCAGTAATAGTCCTAAAATGGTTAATATAATAATAATTGGATACAGCCATTTGGCCCAGACAACCCAGTCGATTTTTGCCATTCCCAATACCCCTATTGTAACACCTGATGTAGGAACGATCATATTAGTCAGGCCGTCACCCAACTGATAGGCCAAAACTGCAGTCTGCCTGGTTATTCCGATAAGATCCGCCAGTGGAGTCATGATAGGCATTGTCAAGGCTGCTTTCCCTGAACCGGAAGGAATAAAGAAGTTTAACACAGACTGAATAATGAACATTGACTGCGCACCTATAATTGGATGAAATTGTGATATTGCAGAAGAAAGTGAATGCATAATTGTATCAATAATTCTCCCCTGAGAAGCTATCACCAATATAGCCCGGGCAAAGCCTACTATCAGGGCTGCTCCTACTAGATCTTTAGCACCGGATATAAAACTGTCAGAAATATCCTGGATGGAAAGTCCGGCAACTATACCACTGATTATACCCATACCCAGAAATAAGGCAGCAATTTCAGTTATAAACCAGTGGTATGTCATAACGCCAAAAATCATCAATGAAATTGTAATAATAAATAAGATGATGATGGTTTTATGTCGCCAGGAAAAATGAATTTTTTCTTCAGCTTCTTGCTTGAGCTTTTCTCTTCGTTTTTGATCAATAGTATACACAGGACTTAATTTTTTATTTTTTCGAATACGAGCTGCATATCTCATTACTAGTATAATACCAGTAAATGTTACTATTACCCATACAATACAACGGTAGAAAAAACCTGAAAATATGGGGAGTTCAGCAATACCTTGTGCAATACCAATGGTGAATGGATTCAACATGGCACCGGCAAAGCCAAGACCAGCACCTAAAAAGGGAATGCTTATTCCTACAATGCTGTCATACCCCAGAGAAAGAGATAGTGGTATAAAAATAAGTACAAATGGTATTACTTCTTCACTCATACCAAAAACTGCACCGAATATGGAAAATATCAACATTCCAGCAGGGATAACCAGGTAGGCTCTATTTTGCAACCGATGAGCAACTCTCAAGATTGTAGCAGTAATAACTTTTGTTTGATCAATAATGGAAAATACACCACCTATTATTAATATAAAAGCAATTATATGTGATGTTTCTATTATACCTTTAATGGGAGCCTGTAAAAGAGAAAAAATCCCTTGTGGTTGATTTTCAGTATAGGAAAAAGTATTATCAATGACCACTTCCCTTCCTTCTGCATTTAATTGCCGTTCATAAGTACCACCAGGTATAATCCAAGTAAGTATTGCAGTTACTATCATAATAATGAATATTAATACAAATGCACTGGGCATTTTTACTTGCCTGGTACTCATATGATCCCTTTTTATATCAAAGATAAATATTACTTAAAGAAAATTTCCCCTTTTTTCATACTAAACCATTGTTCTCTGTGTAAAACGGAAAGTTTAATATTGCCCATACTGAGTTTTTCATCATCAGAAACAGATTGAGGATAACCTTTTCTGGTATCATATACTACAATTGATCCTTCACCAACTACTTTAAAGGCATCATTCGCATAATAAAGAATTGCGGTGGATTCATCGATCCCAATCCCCGGAATCTGTTTTTCAATTGCAAGGCTGAGAAGACGGTTGTTTCTTCTGCGTTTGATAAAATGCTGATCAATTATACAATTATTCAGCAAACCCAGTCCTTTTGCGGTTACAATATTGTTTTCTTTGAGTATGGTAAAATCACCATCACCTGTAATCATTATCTGACTCATAATTGCAGCACCTGCACTTGTTCCCCCTACAGCTCCTGATTTTTGAAAATAGAGTTTCCTCACCAATGATTCTACAGGAGTTCCGCCGATTCTTTTCATTAACCGTGTCTGTACCCCGCCGGTGAAAAAAATACCGGTTGCATTTTTTACTTTGTTTATGACACTGTCAGCTGCAGCCATAGCTGAATCCTGGATGAAAAGCCAGTCTACATTCTGTGCACCATGAGATTTAAATAGTTCCACAGCAGCCGGACCGGATTCCATAGGTATAGCACTGGCTGATGGAACAACCAGAATTTTTCCTCCATTACAATATTCAACAAATGTTTTTATGGCTGAAACAGGCTTCTTCCCCCCTCCTACTATCATTAACAATCCTCGATTGGATTGATTTTCTCTATGTTCTGAACAAGAAAATATTGTGATGATCAGAAATAATGGAACAATGAGTTTTTTAAACATATCATTCTCCTACTAAATCTAAGACTATTTCTGCGGATGTAACCAGATCTTTCACAGCAATTTCTTCATTATGAGAATGCGGATTTTTGATTCCAACCCCGATATTCACAGTATTAATATTATGCTTATTTACAATATTTGCATCACTGCCGCCATAATAGGTCAATCCTTCTGGTTTTAAGGACAATTTTTTATACGCTGAAATGAGTCGTGTCACTACAGGGATATCTTCAGAAAGATTAAATCCCTCAAATATTGGAATACATTGGATGTCTACTTTTCCACCGTATTTATCCGCAATTGTTTGTCCTTGTTTTTCTAATTTACTGCATATAGAATTAATGGTTTCCGGTTTAAATGATCGAATTTCTCCAGTAGCACTCACTTTTTCTGGTACAACATTTACTGCTGTGCCACCGTTTATGGTCCCTATATTTGCTGTAGTTTCGGCATCAATTCTTCCAATTGGAAATGTTTGCAATACTTCCAGGGCCATGGAAACAGCGTTTATTCCATCTTCAATCGCTACTCCTGCATGAGAAGCTTTTCCTAGAAATTTAAAATTAACATCAAAAGATGATGGAGTACAAGCCACATATTGGCCTGGAGGCCGCGAACAGTCAAGAATATACCCTTTCTGAGATTTTAGCTGGGAAAAATTTAGATGAGAACTTCCCAGCATACCTTTTTCTTCTCCCACACTGAATACTACTTCCAGAGGACGATGATCAATATTGTTCTTATGTAAATATTCAAGTACATGCAGGATTATGGCAACACCTGCCCTGTCATCAGCACCGAGTATTGTTTCACCTCCTGATTTGATAATTCCCTGTTCAATAACTGGTTTTAATTCTGATGTATGATCAACTGTATCCATGTGTGCCATAAGCAGTAACGGATTTTGGTTATTAGAAGATTTTCCGGGGAAACGAACAATTATATTACCAGTATTACCTCCAATTTTATCTGCTGTATCATCTTCCTTAGCTGAAATGTTCATACTATTTAGATGGTCAAGGATAAAATCAGCTACTGCTCGTTCATCTCTGGAAATTCCGTCAATGCATGCAAGATTAAAAAATTGTTTTACTAATGCATCTTTATTAATTCTGCTTTGTTCCATAATGGTGATCCAATTTATAAATCAACTTATGTTATGAAATAACGATCATCTTTTATGTTTTCTTCAATTATTTTCAGGGCACGTAATGTCCGTTCACTGTCTCGGAAGTTAAGTTCAGTTATTATCGCATTCAATACAACAGTTACAGCTCCGAGTGAATTGGAAAACATTATATTATCAGTTTTAATCTGTATACAATGGGAAGCATATTCTCTGATAGGTGCTACTTTGGTATCAGTAAAAGCAATTACCTGAATACCCCGTTCTTGAGCATATTCCACTGCTTCAATGGTTTCCCGGGAATAAGGAGAAAAACTAAAAGCAATTAAAATATCGTTTTTTTTCAGATAAGCAACACGTTCCTTGAATTTAAGTATTCCAGGATTAAAATGATGGGCATCATATGCATACATTCTTAACATATAGGTAAATATTAAAGCAAAATGATAGGAAAGTTCAAGTCCCATACAGTAAATTGAGTTAGCATTAATAATACTGTCAACTGCATTAGAGAATTGTTGAGGATCAATAGAATGGATGGTATCATTAATATTTTGAGCAACATTTTGAGCAACCAGATGAAGTACATCCGGCGTACTGTCTTTTTGAGTAATGGCCTGCTGATATTTTTCTACCGGACTGATTCGATTTTCTAATGATACAGATAGTCTGGATTTGAGATCCTTATATCCTTTGTATCCCAAAGACTGTGCAAAGCGAACAATAGTAGCTTCACTGACGTTAACCCGTTTGGCTACTTCATGAATCGACAGCAGAGCCACAATATCTTTATTCTCAAGAAAAAAATTAGCTATTTCTTTCTGGTTGTTTGGTAATTCTGGTAATATGCGAATTATCCGGTTTTCAAATTCTTTTTGATCAGACATGATTGAAATTTTTCTTTCTATTATTAAAATTATGAAACTTTTCTTACATAATAATATAAAACATTTTCATCCATTTGTCAATATTTTTTTTATTTTTTAAGATTTATTTTGAAAAAAAGTATTTAGTGAGGAATATAAGTGATTAATTTTAATTAAATAAAAGTAAGAAAAATAATATTATTATTCTTTAGTTAGTTTCAAAATTCTTATTATCGTGAAAATATGGCTATTTTTTATAGAATAGAAATGTAAGTGAGGTGAAAGTGAGCCCAAAAGTAGAGAAACAAAAATTTTGATAATTTTTGTTAACAGGAGATGTGTTTTCTCTTGACTTTTTTCTTAATAGACATTCCCGATTGTCTGTGTCGGGAATCCATCCTGCAACCCCTCACCTGGATTCCGGCCTTCGCGGGAATGACAATAATGAATAAAAGTAATAATAAGTAGCCACAGATTGACACGGATTTTCAAGGAATTATCATTATTTCTTTGTGTTCAATTTCTGTGTATCCGTGGCTTTATTTATCTTAAATCATTTTATAGGATACATATCCGTAATAATTTGATGCCATCATAAATATACTGGGTAATCAAGAATTTGATCTTTACTTCTTTTCTTCCTTTTTACATATAGTGGAGATCTTGAACGGAATATATGCTGGACATACACCAATGAAACTGGTTAAAAGAAATATTATGGCAATGATTCCCAGGATTATTGCTGCTGTACCGGTAATGGAGTGAGTAAAATAGAAAACAGCTATAACTATTGCTAATATGATTCTGATAATCCGGTCAATGCTACCCATATTTTTCTTCATGATTATTCTCCTTATATTGTTATTTTATGTAACTGTGTAGGTTACATTTATTAGTATTCATAATAATTAGCCACTGATTTGTACAGTTTATCACGGATATAGGGTTTATTAATCTGTGTTTAATCCGTGTGTATCTGTGGCTAAAAATTATATTTATTATGAAATATATTAATACTAATGACTAGTACCCCCGTCAGGACTCGAACCTGAAACCTACGGCTTAGAAGGCCGTTGCTCTATCCAGTTGAGCTACGGAGGCATATGATTGATTAAGAAGAATAAAATATACAAAAAAAAGAAATATTTGTC
>JAWODZ010000165.1:0-3608 GCA_046483025.1 bacterium | reverse complement strand
TCATGGGCAATTAAAGCAACACATAATTTACTATCTTTTCTTTTATTATTCTTGAATGGAGCAATAACAGTCTTATTTTGTTTTTCCATTTTGATCTGATCTCTCTTTATCCTATAAGTGATTTATCTTAACATATAGATATTTTCCTAAAAAGTCTTAATTCAAAATAATATAAGATAAACCGAATAAACGCTTTTGCTACAACAGGCTCAAAAGACAGAATATTGGCCCTATTTTTGCCTACAGCCGAATGGGATTCCTGCAGCGAGCATCCGGTCAGATGAAATTATTATATAAAGCAAAACTGCTCTTTTTCGATTAAATTTTCTTTAGACATTGACCTTCTTTTTAATCATTGTTATTCATAATATAACGGAGCAATATGAAGGATATATAAGTAATGTGTTAATATTCAGTTAAAATAAATCTTTATATAGAGTTTAATAGTGAAAGATATCTCCACACTTTAAGTTTTTACAGAAAAGATTCATTCATTCTATAATTTATGCTCATATCATTTAATATTTGAGAAATCTATAAAAATTCAATTTTTTCATTTGTTAAAAAATTTCAGATTGAATTGATTATTTTTATAAATTTACTCAATCTTCATCATTTCTTCATCATTGATTAACAATTCCCTGGTAAGTAAATCAATAAGAAAAACTTTTAAAGAAAGAGATGGGAGGTTAGTTATGAATCCTGGAAAATTGGCTGATTTCTTCTATTCATCTAACAATAATCAACATGTTCCGTTTCGCTTGTTGATTGCAACAAATTTGTTTGATCAATATGATTTAAATAAAGCACAGTGTTTAGAACTTCTGTTAATGTTCAATGATCAAAACAATTATTGTAAAAAATCTTTTCAAGATTTCCTGGAAAAAGTGATAAATCAATAAATAGATTGTTCCTTCCTTTATCTCTGCTAGAAAAATATTTTTGAATTGGGTATAACGTTTGCGGCAATACGAAGTTGGGCGGCCGGTAAAGCCGATTGTCACGTGTTCTTACTTTTGAAAATTATTAAATACTGTAAGATTTGAAATAAAAGTGCATTGTTTTTTAATGCAGCTATGCAAAATCGTCGTAATATAGTGAAGTCAATTTGGGAGAGGGTGGTACTCCGCCCGAAACGCATAGCTTATGTTATGGGAAGTTGCCTCTTTGATGTTTTTTTAATAGATACCCTTTTCATATATTTTCAATCAGCCTATTGAATCTAAAGTCTAAGCTTCATCTTGAGGTTTTCAACGTCTTTCCGCCAACCCTCAATGATTGCTGCCTGCTTATTTCTGATTTCCGGATTCTTTTCATAATCTGCATGCAGCTTCTGGAGGTGTATGTAATAGTCAATCAGTTGCCAAAGTGGAAGTTTATTTTCTACAGCTCCGTCTCGCTTTTCAACGAGAATTTGTTTAAGTGATTTAAGATTATCAATCCACATGCCAACTGACATACCAGCATTCTTGCGAAAATCTCGGTACATCCACTGGCGTTCGAATACTGGTCTTCCCTGCCATCCAATAGATTGCTCAGAAATGGTTTTTAAAACTTTTGAACATAACAAGACTGCTTCGGCGCGATCCTCATCTGAAAGAGACAAACTACTACTTGATATTTTACGCTCTGTAAATGTGATCCCCGAAAGCGTGAGAGCTTGCTTTGGACTTATATCCTGACCATGAAGCTTATCTGCCTGTGCGATCGCTGCCGCAATCCCTTTGCCGGCGGCCTCCACACTTAGGATCTGGTCAGCATTCATTTCATAAAACTCTTCTACGGTCTTACCATACAGAGGTGCTAACTGACGTATCGCATCTAAAGAACCAGGAGTGTGCACAAGGCCCGGGCTTATGCAGAGCGTATATATACCACTTCCCTCAAGTTCAGCATCCAGTGTTTCTGCAAGATGAACTTGAGCAGCTTTAAAAGTCTCATAGGCTCCCATGTGCGCAAGGCCGACAGAAGATATAAATACTAGTACTCCAGATTGCCGTTTCAGCATTCCCGGAAGAAACGTCTGTGAGAGAAAGACTGGCCCTCGTAAATTAACTTGATAGCTTTTATCCCAGTCTCCAATAGGACAATCTTTGACAGCTCCCATAGGTGTGATTGATGCATTATTGACTACAATGTCCACTTTGTTGAACCTGGCAATCGATTTCCTCTTGAGAGCAACAATACTTTTTAGATTACCAACATCGGTTTGTATAAACCAGGCTTTATCGGGTCCAAATCCTTTACAGAGCTTCCTCTCCGATTCCCTACCGGTATTGCGGTTTACTTCAGCGATTATCACTTTGGCCCCAAGCCAAAGAAGTGAACGAGCAGTTTCAAAACCGATACCCCGACCTGCTCCGGTAATGATAGCAACTCTTCCACTCAGCTGATCCGATTTTAACGACCCATTCTCTATAATCATATCTGTTTACCTTTGGTTAAAGAAAGTATCATTTGATTTTTAAAGACGCAATGTCCTATAATTTCCCGCAAGTACCTGAAGTCGGCCACCTGTTCCTGAGCTTGCCGAAGGGCGGGAGCCAATTCGGGTAGAGCCGGAGATGGGATATTGTTCACCTTTGGAATATTACTCCTTTTACTTCACTTAAAAAACGATCCACCTGCTCTTTGAATTCTTCATAATCGACATCGTTAATCATGTAATTGTTTGATGCTTTTATGGTGTTTTTTTCCTTTTCGGGAAGGACATCATTGTATTTAAGGACAGTAATTGCAACAGGATCCTTTCCTATGAGAGTACTTATCTGTTTTTTTGCTTTTTCTTCAACTCTTGGTGTTCCGAGACAAAGTGTGGCAAATGAATAACTTTTTACTTTTCCTTTTTCTTTTTCTATAAAATTCAGAAGAGGCATGGCTATCCCGCTTGCCCATATCGGGGCGGCAAATATAACATGATCATACTTCGAAAGATCTATGTTTGCCTCCTTCAGTTTTGCTTTCTTTCTTAAAATAATGTACATAAAAAGGCCTAAAGAAGAGCTCTTTTTTACTTCAAGAATTTCAAAAATGTCGCTTCCTGCCTTTTCCTTAATCTTCTTTGAAAGATACTTGTTATTACCTCTGTTAGAATAAAAAACTACTATTGATTTCATAAAACACCTCCCTTTGCATGGCTATGTAGCTGCCCTGATATCTGTTCAATTCTTTCATCATCACAAACTGTAATGCTTATTTCCCAGAGTCTGTTCTGCAGTTCACAATCAAGCACTGACTGTTCTTCTTTTATCTCCACAAATTCATTTTTCTTCCAGGTAATAAATTTCCCTGATTTCTTCAAGCTTTCTTCTTGATCTTCGATAAATAAAGGAGCCATTATCTCTCCGCATCTTTCTATTGAAATAAATGTTCTAAAAAATTTCATTATAGTTGCCATGATTCTCATGGAAGCAGGAATGATATGAATCTGGTTGCTCCATACGGTTTTGGGTATTTGAAAGCCTATAAAGGATAGCTTTGGGTTATTTTTTGATCTGTACAAATTATATAGTTTTACCAGAAACATTCGTTTTGCAACCATCGCTTGATGAATACCATCTTCGTAACTCCACTTGTTTTTCATTTGCATATCATCCCAAAATATCTTT
>JAWODZ010000068.1:0-2601 GCA_046483025.1 bacterium | reverse complement strand
ATCACTAATAAATGAACGGTTTATCCTGATATCCACTGCACATATTTCAATATTGCTATTGACCTCTCGCACTGCTAAACGATAATTTTTATTATGGTCATAAGCCCTATTCTGTAATGTTAAAATAATATCTTTTTGGCGTTCCGCAAGATCATTCGAGCTGGAATCAAAAGTAACCGTCTTTATATCTGAAACCAATAATTCATCATCGTAGATTGCTACCTTTACAGTGACAGGGTCTACTCTTTCTGAAACAGCATCCAATTGTAATAACTGCACCCGGTATTTTTCAGTGGTAACACGATGTTGGTTCCCTAATATTTGAATACCAACTGTGGTTCTTCTGGTTTTTTCTTTTTCCTTTCCCCTTACCTGGGTAACAGTAATAACCGGAATGGCAATTTCCTGCAGGCTCATTCCACCATGCATAAAACGCGCCCCACCGGTAAAATAAAAGCGGCTCATTCCCTTGGGAATTATAAAGTTCATATCCTTTTCTATTGGCATTCCCGCTGTATCAGCACACCTGCCCTGTATAGTATCAGGAATTACAGGAATATAATGGCCTAATATATAACGCTTATTCATCTTTAATACACCCTTTTTATCAACAGAATCAGATATTTTATATTTATCTATTACATCCGGAACTCTTTTGGTAAAAATAAACCCATGGTCAGCCGTAACAAAAACATAATGCGCTAATAAAGTATTGATAACAAAAGAAACTAATTTTTCCAATTCATCCAAAGAGCCTCTTGCTGCTTCAAAAGCTCTTTCTTCAGTTTTGGCATCATCACCAATTGCATCAATCTTGTTATGAAAAATATATACCACCTGCTTATCTTTAATAAACTCTCGGGCATCTTCTCTTTTCATATTGAGCAAATCATCTGCCTTTACAGCAGCACCTTTAAATCTGTTTAAATGATTGTTTCTTTTTTCTAAAGAATTCAATCTTTCTCCGTCAACTAAAACTTCTCCTTCAGAATCATAAGATAATTCCTTATGAGGAAGTATAGCAGCCATACCCAATTGAGTATAAGATGGTAAAACACCAAGCATAGCATCCAAAGAAGAAACTTGCCGGTATTTTTTGTTTAAATTGCTGTGCAGTTCTTCAGCCACTTCAAACCGCAATGCATCACTTACAATTACAAACACTGTTGATTTTTTCTCTCCTATGTAATCTTCAGGGAATTGGTTAAAAAATTTATATTGGTTATTTATTCCCTTTATTTGCCACTTTGCTGGTGAAATCAATTGCTCCCACTGGGAGTTTATCTCATAAAGGAACCAGTTTTCATAGATATCGCCTATCTTATTTCCCAACTCTTTGAGAATATTCCAGCCTTCCTGCATAGATATTGTCATATATTCATGGAATAAGCGATACAATTGATCTAACTGGTAATATTCTTCAGTATATCGTTTAAACAGCTTTTCAGGAGAATCAGCAGAAAATCCTGTCTGGTTTGTCTTTCTTTTCAGTTTCACAAACCTAACAGCATTGATAATGGCATTATATATGAAAGAAAAGATATTCCGGTTAATAATATTAGACTGGAAGGTCAGGTTTGCCCAGTACATATCACTACGTTTCCGGGCATACTCTTCAATTTCAGTAAATACATTTTCAGGTAAATCCTGAGCAATGGCATTCAGCAAATTGACTTTAAGCTGATTTGCCAATATTTTTTCTATCACAAAAAAGGTCTGGACATCCTGTAATTGCTCAACTGAAAGATTTTCAATATTGCCTTCAATTTTTAAAAGTCCTGATATTTCCTGGGATAGCCTCTCATAAGCAGGCATCTTTAGTTGACTGTCCCGCCAATTATCCAGCAGAATAGAGGCATTGATTGCACTGTCCAATAAAAATTGTTTTAGTGAAGCAGGGCATTCACAATGTAAGGACGCTGAAAAATCGGTTACAAATAAACAGAGGAGCAGCTCTTTTAAATTCGGATTTTCGGCTTTATAGCCAAACTTTTCAAACATCATTTCCCAGAAAATATCTGTCAACTGATATCTTTCAATTTTATGCCATCCTTCCGGCATATTCTCCAATCCACCCTTTTGCGCCATACGGCAAAAAAGAGCATACAGGATATCATCAGGATTAGCAGTTTTACTGCCGACACAAACAGCAATCATCTTGCAGTCAATTTCTCTTTCATAATCCTTCGGGTTTATCAGTTCTTTCAGTTTAGAATACTGTTCTTTGTTGGCAAAGAAAGAAATTCTCTTTCTAATGTGATTTACCAGATGATATTCCTGAAGTCCAAGTTCTTCAGTAATAATGGAAGCTGAATCTGCCCTGAATTGGTAACTGTAAAGCCGTATATCCAAAAGCCAGTCATCTTCCGCTTTTGGCTCCGCATTCCTAGAATAAAGAAGATACTTCTGTTCAGGATTCTGTTGCTCCAGCAGATATTTTGTCTGAAATTGTCCAACTTTCTCCAGGAATACAACATCAACATCAGAAATATCTAACTTGTCAATAATCTCTGTAAATTCCTGTTCAGCATCATTCCAGAAAATTATCCGGTGTTTTTCAAACAACTCTTTTAATTTATCTTGAATTTTTATTTCATCCAT
>JAWODZ010000031.1:0-35389 GCA_046483025.1 bacterium | reverse complement strand
AGCACGCTGCCTAAGGAATACTTGGCATTGTCGTCCATGACCGCCGCTTCTACCGCTTCACTGATAGCGATCCCCAGACTTCTATCAACCTAATTTACGAAAGGAGTTCGTCATGTAAAAGTTACTTTTTAAACATAATGTCTCCTCGCAAAAACATAAAATGACTTTTTCGACAGTCTCCTTTAGGGTCAGGTGCTCTTATCTGATCTTTTGAAAATGTATTTATAAGATTCGGTAACAGGTTTTCAATAATTATTATACATATTTAAATCAATTTCTGCAATCTTTTGAGTCATAAAATACAGAAAAAATCCCCCTCTTTTTTTCAAAAGAGAGGGGGACTAAAGGGATGAGTATCATACTCTTTTCTTATCCTTTTTCCAAAGAAAAGAACCCAGGTCGTAACCGATGTGAAAACATTTAAACACCAAGACCACAAAGAATAAATATTTATAGACTTTACATTTATCTCTGCGATCTTTGCGTTTAAATTTTCTTTGTGATTAGGAGCCTTAGTGGCCAATAATTGATAAATGATCCAGACTAATTTACTATCCCAAAATTAAAAAGGTAGATCATCCTCTTCTTCCTGATTATCAGGTGATGTGGGAGGTTGTGTACTTGTATCAATATTGTTTGAAGAACCAGACCCCTTATCTCCCAGCATTTCCATACTATCAGCAACAATTTCAGTTATCCATTTTTTTACTCCGTTAGCATCTTCATAACTTCTGGTTTCGATTCTTCCTTCAATATAAATCCGGCTTCCTTTCTTTACCCATTCCCCAATAATTTCTGCCAATTTTCTCCAGGCAACAATATTATGCCAGTTTGTCTTTTCCTTCTTATTCCCATCCCGGTCCTTCCAGACCAGGTTGGTAGCTAAACGAAAATTTACCACAGCTGTGCCTGAGGGAGTATATTTCAACTCCGGATCAGCACCTAATCTACCAATAAGAATTACCTTATTAACTGTTCCTTTACCTTGTGCCATTGATTCCTCCTCTTAAGTAAAAATAATTTTTTAAAATATACGTAAATTTTTACGGAAAGTCAAGGAAAAAATATATTATCCTAAATTAAATATCACCCCAATTCCCGGCTCTTCTCTGATCTGAGCTTTATCAATAACATCCTTATCATAAATTAACTGTATATTAAAAGAACACGTTATAAAACTATTAAGTTTAGAAATAAAAAGTGAATCCCAGTTAATATCAACTTCTTCCGGGTGTTGAAAAGAGGTAAACATATTAAGCGTGGACCGTATATTTAAATTTTTCATAACCTGCATATCAAATGTTGTTTTGGATTCAATACCTTCTTTAATCTGACCAAATTCCATAAGATGGGTAAATTCCCATATCCACTGCTTCCCTTTATACTTAACATCTGCTAAAAGCCGTAAACTCCAGGAAAGAGAATTTATTCCGCCTTTAGACCAATTGCTGAATGAATACTGATTGATATTAAAATAAGCATCCAGCTTCTTTTTCCAGCTCTTTTCTTCTTTTGCTTTCTCTTTCTCTTCTTCCTGATATAGTCCGGGTACACCATATAAAACTGTAGAATGAGTGTGAGTAATAACAGGATGAATAGCCATGAAAACGATTAAACTCAAAAAAATGAATTGATGCCTATAATTATAAAAACGCATGCTTTAATCTCTTTTCTCAATACGTTTTTTCAATTCAGACATGATTTCATTAATATGTATTCTATCCTGTTTCATAGTATCTCTATCCCGAATTGTTACAGTCTGATCGCTAAGTGTTTGAGAATCCACAGTAATACAAAAAGGAGTGCCAGCCTCATCCTGTCTCCTGTAGCGTCTGCCGATTGCTCCGGACTGGTCATAAAACACTAAAAATTCCTTCATCAGATCATCGGTGATCTTACGGGCAATCTCCGGCATGTTGTCTTTTTTTACCAGAGGAAATACTGCCACCTTGAAAGGAGCAATTTTAGCATCCAGATGCAGAACTGTTCTGGTATCATTATCTAACTCTTCTTCTTCATAAGCATCTATCAAACAGGTAAGTACGGTCCGATCAACTCCAGCTGAAGTTTCAACAATATAGGGAATAAATCGCTGACGGGTTTTATCATCAAAATAACGGAGATCCTTGCCCGAATATTCCTGATGACGAGTCAGATCAAAATCAGTCCGATTGTGAATTCCTTCCAGCTCTTTGTATCCCATAGGAAATTCATACTCAACATCAATGGCCCTTTTAGCATAATGAGCAAGTTCATCTTCTGCATGCTCATGCAATCGAAGTTTATCCGCTGTTATTCCCAGCCTCTTATACCATTCCAGACGATTATTCTTCCATTCTTCAAATATCTCCTCATCCTTTTCAGGATGAATAAAATACTGCATTTCCATCTGTTCAAATTCTCTGGTTCTGAATATAAAATTCCCGGGAGTAATTTCATTTCTAAAAGCTTTTCCGATTTGCGCTATTCCAAAAGGTATTTTCTGACGAGAGGAATCTAAAACATTTTTATAATTGACATAAATACCCTGAGCTGTTTCCGGACGTAAAAAAATCTCTGAAGATTTCTCTTCTACTGGTCCCATATTAGTTTTAAACATGAGGTTAAACTGCCGCGCCTCAGTTAAAGAATCTTTGGTTCCACAGCGGGGACATTGTCTTATTTTTAATTTCTCAGGATCTATATCATCCTCTCGGAAACGTTCCTTGCACCGTTTACAATCAATTAAGGGATCAGTAAAACTGTTTACATGACCGGAAGCTTCCCATACTTTTGGGTGCATGAGAATTGCAGCATCCAAACCCACAATATCACTATTCTCATACACCATGGAACGCCACCAAAACTCTTTTACATTCCGCTTTAACTCTACTCCCAGAGGGCCGTAATCATAGCATGCGTTTATTCCTCCGTAAATTTCACTTGACTGATAAATAAAACCTCTTCTTTTACAAAGGGATACAATTTTATCCATAACACTTGTTTCTTTGGCCAAAGCTCCTCCTCACTCAACTATTGCTGTTTTTTACTACGCTTTTTCTGAATTCTTGCCCAGGTATCCCGAAGAGTAACAGTTCTGTTGAACACTAATTTATCCTGAGAGGAATCTGGATCTATATAAAAATAACCCTTTCGTTCAAATTGAACTCTTTTTCCAGGTTGAGAACCTTTCATAAATGGTTCCACCTGACATGAAGATAATACTGTAAGGGATTCAGGATTGATAAAGTCCTTCCAGTCTTTACCAGGTTTAGTTTCAGCCGGATCAGGTACTGTAAATAAATTTTTATAGAGACGAACTTCTGCTGTTAAGGCGTGAGCTGCAGATACCCAGTGAAGCGTTGCCTTTACTTTTCTTCCATCCGGGGCATCCCCTCCCTTAGTAGCCGGGTCATAGGTACAATGAAGCTCCTTAATCTCACCAGTATCATTATCCTTGATTACTTTGACACAGGTAATAAAATAAGCATATCTAAGCCGTACCTCTCTTCCCGGAGCTAAGCGGTAGAATTTTTTAGGAGGATTTTCCATAAAATCATCCTGTTCAATATAAAGTACTTTAGAAAAAGGGACCTTTCTTGTCCCCATTGAACTGTCTTCAGGATTATTGACAGCTTTTAGCTCTTCTGTCTGATTATCAGGATAATTATCAATAATAACCTTTAAGGGTTTTAAAACTCCCATAACTCTCTGTGCTGTCTGGTTTAACTCTTTCCTCAGACAATGCTCAAGCAGAGCAACATCAACAAGACTGGATCTTTTGGCCACCCCAATTTTGGAACAAAATTCTCTGATTGAGGCTGGTGTATACCCGCGTCGCTTCAATCCTGATATGGTCGGCATTCTGGGATCATCCCATCCGGATACAATATCTTCCTGGACTAACTCAGTTAGTTTTCTTTTACTTAATATGGTATAGCTAAGATTCAAGGGAGCAAACTCTATCTGCTGGGGATGGTATACTTCCAGTTGGTCTAAAAACCAATCATACAGCGGCCGGTGATCTTCAAATTCCAGAGTACAAAGTGAATGGGTAATCTTTTCTATGGAATCTTCCAGTCCATGCGCCCAGTCATACATAGGATAAATACACCACGCATCACCTGTTCTGGGATGCTCTGCATGCAGAATTCGATAAATAACCGGATCACGCATATTTAAATTAGAGGCCGCCATATCAATCTTTGCTCGTAATACTTTATCCCCATCAGCAAATTCTCCTTTTTTCATACGTTGGAACAGATCAAGATTTTCTTCCACAGTTCGATTACGATAGGGACTCTCCTGGCCAGGTTGGGTTAATGTTCCCCGGTGCTCTCTGATTTGTTGATTGTTCAGTTCACATACATACGCTTTACCTTTTATAATAAGCTGCTCCGCATATTCATACATCTGTTCAAAATAATCTGAAGCAAAGTAACATCTGTCTTCCCAGTCAAAACCAAGCCATTTAACATCTTCTGCAATTGCTCTGATATATTCTTCCTGTTCTTTTAAAGGATTAGTATCATCATAGCGCAAATTACATAAGCCTTTATAATCTCTGGCAATGCCGAAATTCAGGCAAATGGATTTTGCATGCCCTATATGAAGGTACCCGTTAGGTTCAGGAGGAAAGCGGGTATGCACCCTGCCACCATATTTATTGCTCTTTAGATCTTCATCAATAATATCCCGGATAAAATTACTGATTGCAGGTGATGATTCAGTCATACAGTCCTCTTAATAAAAATGTCAACTTATTAATAATGGTTTTAAGTTTTCTGAAAAAAATAATTACTCGATCATATCCTCTTTTATCTGAATATATATGTCCTCTTTTAACTCATCGATCCAATCCAGAAGCATTTGCTGCTGTTTGTTCTGGAGCGCCTGAGCTTTTAATCTTTCATAATCATGCTCCAGAGATAATTGTCTGCCTTCCTCTCTTTCCACCACCTGTATAATATGATATCCATAATCTGTTTTAAAGGGTCTGCTTATATCTCCTTCTTTTAGACCCTCCACAGCAGATTTAAATTCAGGGATCTGTAACAACTGCGGCTGTACCCATCCCAAATCGCCTCCCTCTTCCTTGGTTGATTCATCCTCGCTATATTCCCTGGCCAGTTGAGTAAAATCTTCTCCTTCCTGGGCTCTCTGTCTGAGTTCCTGTAAGGTTTTAATTACTCGTTTCTCATCTTCCTTAGTAGTAGTCATAGAAAACAGGATATGTCTGACTCTCATTTTATTCTCATCTTTTTCCACTGCTTTTATCACATGCAATCCAATAGGGGTCTCTACCACATTTGATATTTCTCCAACTTTTAGACCAAAGGCTGCTTCTTCAAAAGAAGGATATAATGAGCCTCTTTCAATAAAACCCAAATCTCCACCCAAGGGGGCAGTTGATGGATCTTCAGAATACCTTTTAGCCAGCTCTTCAAAACTTCTGCCTGCTTTAAGTTGTTTTTTAAAGGAAAGAAATTTATCCATGGCTTTCTTTCTCTGTTCTTCACTGGCCTTCACTTTCATCAAAATATGACGCAACTTTATAGATTCCTGTATGGCAGGCAAACTGTCCTTTATGGTATTATAAAAATCAACTACTTCATTTCTGGTTACAGAGATATCTTTAAATTGTTGTTGCTGCAGCATCTGAATAGTCAATCCATTTTTAATGTCTGTCCTGTAAAATTCTTTTGTTTCACTAATTGATTTCCCAAATCTTTTCTCTACTTCCTCCTTTGAACCGAATTGCTGTATCAATTGTTCTATTCTTCTGTTTAATTCATTTTCTACATTCTGATCACTGGCCTCTATTGTATCTTCCTTTGCTTTAGCTAAAAGTATCTTTTCATTGATAAGATCATCTAAAACTTGTTTTTTTAACTTATTATATTTTTCTGGTTGATCCGATGGAATAATACCTGACTGATATGCCAAGCTTTGGGCGGTTTGATCTAATTCTGATTTAGTGATAATATTTTCTCCTACAATTGCAGCTATTCCATCCAGAATCTCTTGTGCTGTAATATTAGTTGTAAAAAAAATGAATCCAAAAAATATTATGAATAATTGCTTTTTAAACATATGCCACTCTCCTTATTGATAATTTCTTGGTAAAGTAGAGGTGACTTCTGTATTATTTTTATCTTCAATAATATTAATATAAATTTTATATTTATTTTGTAATTCTGCTAATAAATCATAATACAGAGCTTTCTCTTTACTGATACGAAGTCTTTGAATTATCTCATTACTAACTTGTTCCAACTTTTCAATCTCTCCTTCTTCTCGGATATCAAGCACCTTGACAATATGATATCCATATTTTGTATGAATAATTCCGGAAACCTCATTTTCATTCAAATTAAAAGCTGTACGGGATATCTCATCGATTACATCCTCTTCTTTTATATAACCAAGATCACCATTATTATTTTTAAAAATACCAATAGAATATTTACGAGCAACTTCTTTGAAATCTTTACCAGCATTTATTTCCTGCATAGCTTCCCGAGCATTAGATCGGGTATCAGTAAGTAAATGTAAAACCCATCTTTCATCATCTGTAGCCCTGAAAAGATTTTGATTCTTATTATAGTAGGATTCAATTTCCCGATCCGTTATCTTTATCTTTTCAGCAAAAATTTTATCAACCAGCCGATTTATCAAAAATTCCTTTTTAACCTGTTCTATTTCCAATTCTAAATCAGGCGTTTTATCAAGATTCTGCTGTAAAGCCTCTTTATACAAAAGCTCTCTGTTAACCCACTCTTCAATATATTTTCTTTTCTGCTCCTCACCAAGTCCCTTCCAAATAATCCTTCGGTTAAGTTCCCTGTTGGTTAAAACCGAATTCTCTACTCGTGCTATTACTGCATTATCTGATGAACCATTATTGCATCCCGTATTAAACACCGTATGTGTAAAAATAAAAATTGATAATAAAATATATACTGTTTTTTTACTATGCCTGTTCTTCATTTATAATCTCTCTTAAAACATTATCAAATACTTTAACGTTATATTCTTCTCTCTTTTCAGCTAACCATTTATCCTTATTTTCATCAGAGAGTTTTATTTTTAAATCTTCTTTGACTTTTTGTTTAATAGTATCAAATGTACGATTCTGTAAGCGCGCATAGGTATCATCACGATGTTGCTTATAATAATTATACACTTCTTCTTCAGTTGGCTCTTCTGGTGTAAATATACCGCTTTGATTGAGCATTCTTATCAGCATTCTTTTTTTAAATGATGTAACTTGTTGAACAACATCTTTATGTGTATCAAGGTGTAAATTGTATGCCTGTTCTTTAAATAAATTTTTTTTCATCAAAAAAATAATTTGATCCTTAATCCTTTTACTATCGGAAACTCTAAATCTTGTTCGCGGCCTGTAAAAGGATAATTCATTAATGATGTCATTAACTGTATAACTCTCTCCCGCAAATAGTAACAATTCTTCTTCTTTTTCATTTTCAGGCAAACCCATCAAGGTCTCCTGCACTATGCCAACCTGTTGACTCCGGGGCGAAAGAGTTTTTAAAACTTCATATACCTTTTTCAGATTCTCTTCATTCCAGCTAATATCCACATCTTGAATTAAGGTATTAAGATATTCTTGGGTGGCTTCATTGATCTTAACCCCTAATTGATTCCACAGTTTTTTTCGTATCTCATCTCTCTTTTCACTAAATGATTCTGTATCTTTTTGATGAATATTTTTAATTCTGACAATGTGAAAATTATTGAACCTTTTGATAACATCAGAAATCTGTCCTTCCCGTAATGAGTAAACAGCATTTTGAAATTGATCATTTATATTAGTATAAGAAATTGTTTTTTTAGATGAATAAATATCCGGATCCTGAGAGTATTTCCCAGCAATCTGATTAAAATCTTTACCAGCTCTCAGCTCATTTAAAATCATCTCTGCTGTCTCTTTCTTCTCATTTATAACCTCCGGAGCTGAACCCTTAATCCTAATAACAAGATCGTGATATTCCACTTCTCTACTGCTCCGATGATAAAAATCTCTTATTAATTCTTCATTGATTATTTTATCTATTACTTTAAGCTTATGTATGGTCTGCAACATTAAATTTTCTTTTAAATTTTCTACTCTTTGTATCAGAGAAGAATCTTTATCCAAGCCCATCTGGTAAGCAGCTTTTAATTTTATTTCTTCTTCTATCATCTGATCAAGTATTCCTGTCAACTCTTCATAGGAAACTTGATGGATATCTTTATTATATTTACTGTTATAAAAAGAAGTTAATTCTTGAACCGTAATACTGTTGCCTTCTTTAATAGTCGCTACAATTTTATTCTCTTTACCACATGATACAATCAAATATAATAAAACAATAACAGATAATAACCGAATAACTTTACTCAGTTTCATGTAACCTCCTATACATTATTAATTAAATACAAAAACTGCTCTACAATATCAATTTTTTCTCTATTATCACATAACATATTTTAAAAATATACGGAATCAACTCCAGCATTGCAACATTTTTTTAGTAAAACTAAAAGGATTCTCTTCCTGAATTCTAACCTCAACCCCCAGAACCTCATCCTGCAAAAAATGTACAGGCACAGGAGAAGAATCAACCATTGTACTGAGTTTTTCGGATAAAAGTTCCTCTGAGGAAAAACTGTCAATCCATCTCTTATCAAAAAACATTACCAGTTTATTCATATTAAGTTGTATACGTTGTATTCCCATTTCTTCTGCTGTTACTCGTAATTCGGCTGCCATTAATAAATTTTTACATTCCTGAGGTAAAATTCCAAATCTGTCTCGAAGCTCTTCCTTTATCTTTTTAATTTCCCGTATAGTACCGGCTGCAGCCAATGACCGGTATAGATTCACTCTCTGTGCTTCTGAAGCCACATAGGTATCAGGAATATATGCAGCTAATTCTACTTCTACAGAACATTCCGTTTTAAATATACTTTTTTCTTTTGTAACCCCTTTTTCTTGTTTCAGTTCCTGAACGGTTTCATTTACCAGTTTCATATAAAGATCAAATCCTACTGCATCAATATTACCGCTTTGCTTTACTCCCAAAAGATTACCAGCGCCTCTGATTTCCAGATCCCGGAGAGCAATTTGAAGACCTGATCCCAGCTCTGTAAATTCCTCTATAGTCCGGAGCCGTCTGAGGGCAGACTGGGATAAAAGATGAAACGGGGGAGTAAGCAGGTATGCATATGCTCTTTTATGCGAACGTCCCACTCTGCCTCTCAACTGATAAAGCTGCCCCAGACCAAGATGATCTGCTCTGTGTACTATCAAAGTGTTAGCATTGGGCAGGTCCAGTCCCGATTCAATAATCATGGTTGACACCAGGCAGTCATACTTTTTTTCACTGAAATCAATCATCACTTTTTCCAGATCCCTTTCTTTCATCTGTCCGTGAGCAATTGCAACATTTGCTTCTGGCACTAATCGATTGATCATATCAGCTACTGCCTGGATAGACCGAACCCGGTTGTGAACAAAAAATACCTGTCCTCCTCTATGAAGTTCTCTCCGAATCGCTTCAATAATTATCTGTTCCTGAAAAGGAATAACCTCGGTAATAATGGGAAGTCTGTGTTCCGGAGGAGTATTTATGTGAGACATATCTCTTATGCCAAACAAAGAAAATTGAAGGGTTCGGGGAATAGGGGTGGCACTCAGGGATAACACATCCACATTTGTTTTCAGCATCTTTATTTTTTCTTTATGCTTTACCCCAAACCTTTGTTCTTCGTCAATAATAAGAAGTCCCAGGTCCTTAAATCCAATATCCGAAGAAAACAACCGATGGGTTCCTATCACTATATCTACATCTCCCAGTTGCAATCCTTTTACAATTTCTTTTTGATGCTTCCTGCTCTGGAATCTGGACAACACTTCAACCTTCACCGGATACCGGCCCAGTCTATCCCGGAAAGTAGCATAATGCTGTTGAGCAAGAATAGTGGTGGGAACCAGCATAGCAACCTGTTTGGAATCATTCACTGCCTTAAATGCTGCTCTGACTGCAACCTCGGTTTTGCCAAATCCTACATCACCACTAATCAACCGATCCATAGACTGAGAAGATTGCATATTTTTTTTAACTTCAGCTATAACCTCTTTCTGGTCAGCAGTTTCTTCATATTCAAAAGAGTCTTCAAGTTCCTGCTGCCACACTGTATCCCGGGAAAAAGCATACCCGGATATTGACTGTCGCTCTGAATAGAGTTTTATAAGATCCCGGGTTATTTTCTTTACTGATTCTCTGGTTCTTTTTTTGGTTCGTTCCCATTTACTGCTGCCAAGTTTGTTAATTTCAGGTACTACTCCCTCCCGTCCGGAATACTTTTGCACCCGCTGCATCTTATCAACAGATACATAAAGGGAGTCTCCCCCCTGGTATGCAATCTTCAAACATTCCCTGGTAGAATCTCTTACAGTAATTTTTTCCAAACCCTGATATTTACCTATTCCATGATCAATATGTACTACATAATCTCCCTGTTTTAACGCAGATAGCTCACGAATAGGTACACCGGTTTTAAACAACTGTTTTTTTATTTTTACCCGCCGTCTTCCCATTAATGCATCTGCAGTTATAACCGCAATGTTTAATCCCGGAAGAAGAAAACCCTCGGTAATTACATCTATTATAAAATATAGGTTGGGAAATGCTTTCTGATCAAAATCTAAAAAATCCTTGATCCTTTCTCTCTGGGAGGTATCCTGGCATACAATATAAATGGTTTTATAGGATTGAGTTATTCTGTACAGTTGATTTCTGATGTCTTTTGTTTTTTTACCGGATCCTACCCAGGACACCGCTCCAAAATCCATACATATTTCAGAAGCTTGTAAGGTATGGTAGTGTATGACCTGGTTTTGCCTGAGTTTTTGTTCTATTTCTCCGGATCTGACAAAATTAGGTTCCCGGGCATGAAAGGTATGATCTATCTTCCCCAGTATAAGATCCTTATCCTGAAAAAATATAATAGGATTTTGTAAATAGGAAAATAAAAAAGAATCTCTTTCTTTCCAATATAAAGAAGTGGGAGAAATAGTTAAGGTTTTCGTAACTTCCCGGGAACGCTGGGTTTCAATTTCTATCTGCCGAATAGAATCTATTTCATTACCGAAGAATTCAAATCTGAACGGCGCTTCTCCGGTAAAGGGGAAAATATCCAGTATTCCACCCCTCAGACTAATTTCACCTGGTCTTTCTATCATACTTTCCCGAGTGTACCCGTATTCTATCAATTTTTCTATTAATTGATAAATATCAAAAGAACTGCCCTGTGAGAGATGGAGACAGTGACTTTTAAACCATTCCGGAGCAGGCAGTGTATACCCGATACCTTCCGCAGTTGTAATAACCAGATCAACTCTACCCTGAACCAAATCACGTAATACAGCTGTCTGCAGACCTGCTCTTCTAAGATTGAGAATCAGAGGAGTATCCGGTTCTTCTTCACCACCCGGATACAGTCTGATTTCTTTATCGGTCAGAAGTGATATCTGATCTATTAATTTTTCAGCCTCTTCTTCCTCAGAAAACACTACCATCATTAATCTGTTAGTTTGTTGTAAAATAGAGGCTAGAACCAGTGATTTCGACGCTCCTGCCAGTCTTTTTATTTCAATATTTTTACCTGATAAGATCTTTTGAATCAAAGACTTAACAAAACTGGAATTTTGGATGATATCTTTTACTGTAAATGTCATAAGTATTTGTTCTTAAATAATTTAATTAAAATTATTTTATTTGTCCAACCTTAATAATTACCAGATAACATTTTCTGATAGAATAAAATCCGGGGAAAGGATTATAGGGCTCAATTTTGTACTCTATTTTTGTATCCGAACCTGCTTGTTTTAATAATAAATGAAGCTCCCTGTGGTACTGCTCTCCTTTGATAGTAATCAACCTGCCATGAGATGGCTTCAGACATCTATGTGACCATTTATAGAGTTTTGAAAGGCTTGCTACACTGCGGCATACAATTACATCCATGGGTTTTATTTCATCATCAATTTCTTCCACTCTTTTATTAATTATCTGAATATTTTTCAGACCTAATTTTCTGGAAATATTCCGAAGAAATTCTACCTTCTTTTTTTTTGCTTCCACTAATAACAGGTTAAGATCCGGACGTATAATAGCAATAGGAATACCAGGCAATCCGGCGCCACTGCCCAGATCCATCACTCTGGCCTGACAGGGAAAATCAATTGCTTTGATAAATCCCATTGATTCCAGAAAATGACGGGTTACAATCTGATCCTCATTTTTTCTGGAGATAAGATTGATCTTTTTATTCCAGATTAATAATTCCTGATAATAGGATGTAAACAGTTTTAAAGCATTTGAGGAATCAATCTTATTGAAATCCCTCAGTGCTGCGGATAAAATATTCTGCTGCTTCATTTTCTTTTGGAAAAAAGAATTATGGTCAGGGCAGAAATATCTGAGGGGGATACCCCAGATATTCTGGATGCCTGACCAAGTGATCGGGGTTGAATTTTCTGCAGTTTTTCTCTTGCCTCTTTGGAAATAGAGTTCACTGATTGATAGTTGAAATTTTCAGGAATTTTTTTTTTCTCCATGTGCTTGAATCCTTCTACCTGATTTCTCTGTCTCTGGAAATATCCTTCATACTTTACCTCTATCTCCACCTGCTCTTTCACTTCTTCTTTTAGGTCCCCCATGAAACTGAACAGGTTTTTAACCTCATCTATTTTCTGCAGGGCTGCGAGGTTTACCTGAGGTCTTTTGAGAAGCCTATAAACCGATTGCCGTTCCGCTATCAATGAGGTTTGTGCTATTTTCAGTATGGGATTTATTTTTTCAGGATCAGGTTTCACTGAATGTATTTTTTTTAGAGTCTGCTTAATAAATGTCTCTTTTCTATCCAATCTTGTAATCTGCTTATCCGGGATTAATCCCAGACTGTTGCCGATACGCATAAGTCTTTGATCAGCATTATCCTGACGAATAAGCAATCTGTACTCTGCTCTGGAAGTAAATAATCTGTAGGGTTCATCTGTACCCTTGGTAACCAGATCATCGATCAGAACTCCGATATACCCCTGGGAACGGTCGAATATCAAAGGATCCTTATTATTTACTTTTAATACTGCATTTATACCAGCAGCAAGTCCCTGCGCACCAGCTTCTTCATATCCAGAGGTACCATTTATCTGACCGGCAAAATAAAGATTATCAATAAGCTTTGTCTCCAGTGTGGGTTTTAATTGATCAGGGAAAAAATAATCATATTCAATAGCATATCCCAGACGAGTAATAAAAGCTGTCTCCAATCCCGGAACCGTTTTTAAAGCCTGACGCTGAACAGACTCAGGAAGACTGGTAGCAAAACCATTGATATAGTATTCCTGAGAATGCCTTCCTTCCGGTTCCACAAACAAATGATGTCTGTCCCGTTCTTTAAACTTGACAATTTTATCTTCTATAGAAGGACAGTAACGGGCCCCGATACCGGTAATCTTTCCTGAATACAGAGGAGATTCTTTTAGACCAGATCGTAATATTTCGTGAGTGTGAGGATTAGTATAACTGATGTACACCTTTATCTGATCAGTATCAATTTTTTTAGTCTGATAAGAAAAAGGATGCGGGCAGGGATCTCCCGGCTGAGCTTCCATTTGAGAAAAATCAATACTGTGAGCACTTACCCGGGGTGGTGTTCCGGTTTTAAGCCGTCCGGATTTAAACCCCGCCTTATTTAAATTTTCTGTCAGACCCACAGCCGGGAACTCACCAGCCCGACCAGCAGGAAAACTCTGAAGCCCTATATGAGTCAGCCCGTTTAAGAATGTACCACAGGTTAAGATCACACTTCTGGTGGTAAAAATATTTCCGGTTTCAGTAACAACACCACAAACATTATTGTCCCTTACTTGGATATCGACTACCATACCCTGAAAAATTTCCAACCCCCTTGCTGATTCTACCGCTTCTCTCATACGTATTGAATATCCCAGTCTGTCAGCCTGAGCACGGGGGGCCCATACTGCCGGCCCCTTGGACAAGTTAAGCATGCGGAAATGAATTCCGGTGTCATCAATAGCTTTCCCCATTTCCCCACCCAGGGCATCAATCTCTTTAACCAGATGTCCTTTTGCCGGCCCTCCAATAGCAGGATTGCAGGACATCTGAGCTATGGTGGGGATATTCATGGTGATGAGAAGAGTGGCAGCACCCATACGTGCACTTGCCAGAGCAGCTTCACATCCGGCATGACCTCCCCCTGCAACTATTACCTCAAATTGTTTTTTTGTATTTGTCATTATCTGTTTTTTGTTTTATTTTTTTTTAAATTAACAAGAAAACAGCACTTTTGCAAGTATCTATTAATGTTTCACGTGAAACATCGAACTTAATAATGACAACCAGTGTTTCACGTGAAACATATTCTTTTTAAAATTGAAAAAATTTAAGAATGCTCTTTAAGCCATTCATCGAATAATTCCAGCCCTTTTAATAAAAAAGACTTTTCTGATCCCAGTCCCAAACGTATAAATTTATCCATATTAAAACATTCTCCATTCAGTACAAATACACTTTTATCTTCTCTCAGTTTTTCGCTCAACTCTTTTGAGCTTATGTCAAGAGTGTGATGAATATAAGCAATGGCGCCCGCAGTAGGGGGAATCATAAAAAAAATATCCCGGTGAGATGCCACCCAGTCAATAACCACCTTCAGATTTTCTCGTAAAATAGATCGGTTTCGCTGAATAATTTTTTCCCGAATATGAGGAGTTAATACATAAGCTGCAATCTTTTGGCTGAGCATACACGTGCTGATAGTTGTATAATCATGATATGCCCAGGCTGATTCAATAATATTTGGAGGACCGGTAAGCCAGCCAATTCGTAAGCCGGGAAGTCCATAAGATTTTGCCAGGCCACCGGCTACAATAACTTTATCATATTGACCCCAGAAGGATGCAGTTTCTTTTTTACCCACTTCAGAACCACGGTAAATTTCATCACAATAGATCCAGGCATTCATAGTCTCTGCCATATCAATAATTTCTTCTCTGACTTTATTGTTCAGTACTGTGCCGGTAGGATTATTTGGATTACAAAGGGCAATCATTGTAACTTTATCAGAAGCCAGGTTTTTTATTTCCTCGATATCCGGCTGCCAGTTTAGCTCCTCTTTGAGAAAAAAAGGTTTAACAGTAACGCCAAAGGAACGCGCCAGTCCATATATCTGCTGATAATTCGGCTGCATCAGGATAACTTCATCTCCCGGATCTAACAGGCTCCAGATTGCTAAAAAATTTGCCTCTGCAGAACCATTGGTCACTAAAATATTGGATCTGTTCGCCTCAGGATAGTAACTGCTGATCCTGTCCCGCAATTCCGGGCTCCCATTGGTCTGCCCATAGCCTAATCGTAAGGATAGCAAAGATGCTATTTCCTCTTTGGTTAAAATTTCTTGTAAAGAAAAGGGATGAAATCCACTTTCAGTAAGATTGTAATCAACTGTATTTTCATACACAGACTGCACTCTTTCCAGTTCAAATTCTTCAATTTTCACACTCTCTCCTTGGCTAAAAAATCTATAAGGTCATTAACTTAGAATACCACATATTTTAATCCCGATCGGTATCGGTATCGCAATCGCTATCGGCATTCAATTCCGTATTCTCTCTTTATCCTTCTCCATGACCATCCCGATAGTAATATCAATAACGAATGCTAATAATAGATCACTAAGCTTGTGACAGGACACTTTCCATAAAATTTAATCTGTTAAACAAACCCTGTCAATCCCGTTAAAAATATCTTATCATATACAATCCACTGCACATTTAACTGGTAAGATACTGAGCGGTTTTCTTTACCAAATCAGGACTGGAAATCACAAACAGATCAGAATCAGGAGGTATTTTAGTATCCCCCCGTGGTACCTTAAACTCATTATCTCTTTCTGTATAAATACCGGCAATTATAGTTTCCTCAGACATTTGACGATGTTTTGCAACAGCTGATATTGTTTTACCAACAATCTTTGCATCCTCAGGAATGTGAACCAAAAAAATTTCCACTGCTCCATTACCCAGTCTGGCAATACTCTGAATTTCTTTTCTGTCAACCTGATGTAAAATATCCAGAATCATATTTTCTACTACATTAACTATTTTTGTTACTCCAGCTGTTTTATAAGCTTCATAGTAACTTTTTTGACTCATACGTGCGATTATTTCCGGAACAGCAAAACTTTTTGCCAGCACAGAGAATGCTAAATTGGCTGCATCATTTCTCATGGTAGCTATAGCAACATCTGCCCGTTCAATATTTGCTTCTTTTAGAATTGATATTTTTGTTGCATTCCCGCAGATTGGCTCAACACCATAGCGGGCATGTAATTCATCGCAGTTTTCCCGATCCTCGTCAATAACCACTACCTCTTTCTTGCGTTCAATAAGATGCCCTATAAGAACAGAACCCACATTACCACCACCAGCAATAACTATAAACATACCTTATCCTCCTATTTATAAAACTTACGGCTGAAAAGCAGAATAACCGGCAGTATTTCCAGCCTCCCGGCTAACATACCAAATATATAGGTCAGTTTAACTACCGGGGGCAGTAAAATTATCTCCTCTACTGATAGATAGCAGGGACCAATATTTCCCAGAGCAGAGAACATCCCGGAAAAACTCTGCCACCCGTTATGAGGGGAAAAAACAGCGGTTATCATTCCACCTATAATTATCAGCAATACCCACAAAAAAAACAACGTCAAAACAGATTGAATCTCTTTTTCATCAATTATTTCTCCATCCACAGTTAACGGTATGCGGCTGTATCGGCTGGCATTAAGCCGGAAAAGTCTGTTACCTATCAGACGGGTCAATATGGTTATCCGGAGTACTTTAAATCCTCCCCCGGTTGAACCGGCACATCCGCCGATTACCATGAAAATCAAAAACAACTGTTTGGCAATAGGAGTAAAAAAAGCTGATCCGATATCACGGGTGGCATATCCGGTAGTAGTTAAAATACTGACAACCTGAAAAGCTATATCTTTAAGATTGAGTAGAAGAGCATTGAATCCGACTGTTCGTGCTCCGTTAAAATCAGTATAGGTCCACCCAAAATCAGGGGGACAATTGATAAAAATAAGCATAACAGCACCTGCTAAAAGAAACCAGAAATATCTGATTTCTGAATTGTCCTTGACTGCTTTGATATTTCCGGTCCAGAAACGAAAATGAACGAAAAAATTAATGCTCCCAAACAGCATAAACAAAAGAATCACCATTTCTATAAGATGCGCGTGAGTATAGCCTGCAACTCTGAAATGGGCTATGGAATCATCATAAATGGAATACCCTCCGGTAGCAATAGTGGTAAAGGCATGGGTTAATGCATCAAAAAAATTAAGACCTAACAGACAAAGAATGACAGTCTCGATAATGGTAAAGGTTATATACAGAGTCCAGAGAACTTTAGCTGTTCGATAAATACCTGAAAAGGGTTTTTTAAGAGATACTTTATGGCTTTCCGCTGAGAAAACTTTATTGGCAGCAGCCCCTCCTTTGAAACCCAAAAGAATAAACATGCTTAGAATACCAAGTCCCCCAATCCACTGGGTAAGGGCTCTCCAGAAAAGAAGTGAGCGGGGTATGGTTTCAATATCAGTCAGCATGGTAATACCGGTGGTGGTAAATCCACTCATAGTTTCGAAAAACGCGTCAAGGTAACTTATATGGAGTATTATAGTAAATGGTATTGCTCCTATTAGGGAAAGAATAGTCCAGGACAAAGTACATATAAACATTGAATCTCTGAGAGAAAGTGGACCAGGCCTTGACACTTGTTTGAGTATAATGCCAAGAAGGACCGTAATCAAACCAGGTATCAGGTAAGCAACTAAAAACGGTGAAGTAATAAAATTTTCTTCCCAAACAATACCTGCAACAATAGGCAAAAGTAAAACTACACCACCAATGCTGAGAACAGCAGACAGATGAAAACATATAGAATTTATTCTTTTTTTATAATATTTTTTCATCTGTCTCTCCTGGATTCATAGTAATATCTACTTTGGGTATAATAACATTTTTTACAGTCAATATTAAGATTCTATGCAGTTCAGTTTGTTTAGGGGAAAAATTTAATCTTCCACTGATGTACTCTGTTGGATACACTTTTACCAAAAAAATCCTGAATCTGTTTACGTTATCCAACAGAATATATCGGTGGCAATATTCTATTTCTTTAGTTACCCACCAGATTTAAGATAAAGCAGATAATTGTTTATGTAAGATTCTGCTTATTCTTCTTCTTAACAGCAGCAGAATGCAGAGAGTGAATTAGATAACCAATAAAAAAACCAAGCAGTAAAACTACAATGATAAGAATAGTTATGGGAAGTTTTAATTCCCAGAAAAACAATTTTAAAGTGGTATAGGACAGATTCTGAAGAATAAGTATTATCACCAGTAAAGAAATAAATACAATAATAATGTGTTTTGTTTTCATGCTCATTTCCTTATTTTATATGTTTATATAAATTCAATTTAATAAAAATAAAATTTATTTTCAAGCAATATCATAAAAACATATTGAATTATATAATAATTATTTACACGTAATCAGTTTATAAAAATTTAATGTTTCGCCATACTTTAAATAAAAATCCGCCAGATACCAAACTTATAATCAGAGTGATAACCGCAGGCAATGTATTCCCATAAATCCAGTATCCGGTTGAAAAGAGCAGACTGAAAATAAATAATAATCCCAAAAATGCTCCTAACATACCTGTAGGTACATCCCATTTAGTTTTAGTTAATAAAGATATATCTTCACCTTCCTCTGCTGCTTTTTTCATAACGTGTTTCCATCCGGGACCTCCGGGATTCACTTTTCGAATAAAGTTCATAAGTGTTTTAGGATCCGATGGTTTAGTGAGAAAAGTTACTGTAATCCAGGACACAGAGGTTATTCCCACTCCGATGATCAATCGCTGCCATTCAATAATAGGCTCTAAACCGATTTTGACATGGATGACCTCAAAATAAACAGCTACCAGAAAAGACACTGCCATAGCGGTTATTTCGCTGATGGGATTAATTCGCCACCAGAACCAGCGCAGTAAAAACAGTAATCCGGTACCAGCGCCTATCTGGAGAAGAATATGAAATGCCTGCAGAGCATTCTGTAAAATCAAAGCCATGAGTGCGGACAGAACCATAAGAAATAGAATGGACATCCGGCCGAAAAAAACCAGCTCTTTTTCAGAAGGATTTTTTCTTAAAAATCGCTTATAAAAATCATTGACAATATAGGATGCCCCCCAATTGAGATGAGTAGAAATAGTTGACATAACCGCAGCAATAAGTGATGCTATCATCAATCCCAATAACCCGGCAGGCAGATAGGTTAACATGGCAGAATAGGCAATATCTTCCCGAAGATAATTAGGAGGAATATTGGGAAAAGCTTCCTTAATAGCAGCCAGATCAGGGAAAACAATAAGAGAAGTTAAGGCCACAATAATCCAGGGCCAGGGCCGGAGAGCATAATGAGCAACATTAAACAGCATAGTTGCTCCCATAGCATGTTTTTCATTTTTCGCAGCCAGCATCCGCTGCACAATATATCCTCCTCCTCCGGGTTCTGCTCCCGGATACCAGACACTCCACCATTGCACTGCCAGAGGAATTATAAATACAGTAATCAGGTGGGAAGAATCCGAAAAATCCGGGATAAAGGCAAGAGCCCATTTAACATTTGAGTGTTGCAATAATCCATCTAATCCCCCTACCTCCGGAAGATCCACAACAATTATAGCTGCTGCCACAGCTCCTACCATAGCAATGATAAACTGCAGAAAATCTGTCAGTAACACTCCGCGTAATCCTCCTAAAATAGAGTATATTGCTACCACTACCGAAGCAATAATAACTGTTTTATAAGGAGGAATCCCCAGAATAACACTCCCGATTTTAATGGCTGCCAGCAACACAGTAGCCATGATAATTACATTAAAAAATATCCCCAGATACAGGGCCCGAAATCCTCTTAAAAAAGCAGCTGTCTTGCCGCTATACCGCAGTTCATAGAATTCAATATCAGTTAAAACATTTGATCTTCGCCAGAGCTTGGCATAAATAAATACAGTTACCATACCGGTTAAAAGAAATGCCCACCATAACCAGTTTCCCGAAACGCCGTGCTGACGCACAATATCTGTTACTAAGTTTGGTGTATCAGCAGAAAAAGTTGTTGCAACCATTGAAACACCCAAAAGCCACCAGGGCATACTGCGGCCGGAAGCAAAAAATTCAGCTGCACTTGATCCTGCCTTTTTTGATACTATTATCCCTATAGTAATTGAAATCACAAAAAATAATACAATAGAAATCCAGTCAATAAAAACAAGATTCATAATTTTTCCTTTATATTTGTAATTATCCCGTCATTTTCTCAATTGCAAATATAGTAATCTATTTAACCACTACTTCTGCTAATTTCTTATTACTCTTTATCCTACCTTCCTGCTGTGCACAGGGAGGAAAAGGACGAATGTATCCCAATGGTTTCTTTAATACAAAGGTTACGGTTCGGGGTTGGGGTGTACATGTTCCCAGCAGCCAAAACTGTATCTTTCCCTGCCAATCCTGATTATCTGATTTAGTATCAACTCTTAAGGTATGAAGACCGCTTGAAACCGGGACTGTCATCCACTGCCAGCTTTGCTGTTTCTGGACCCGAGGAATTATTTCTTTACCATCTAACATTAATTCCATCTTTGTATCACTTCTTTCCGGATCAGATGGAAAGCGAGGATTTTTGGTAAAAAGACAGGCAAGAGACACTTTCTGCATCAAGGGATTAACTGTAAACTCTAGAAAAATTCTTTTATCCTTGATTGTAAATTTAATCTTTTCCCCACATTCAGGAAGATTCTGTGGTTGAATAGTAACTGATTCATTTGTTACTTTATCGGGATTTAAAAGACGAACATGATCATCAACAGTATAAATATTATAATTAACTAAACTATCTGTTATCTCTTCTATCGAAAAAACCGTGCCTGCTAACAAGGGATATTCTGATTCTTTTAGAGGATAAATTTCATACACAGCAGTTTCATATCCCATAAGAGAAATATCAATACTGTCCCCGGAAGCATAAAGGGTAGGCGAAATATATCGATCCGGATATACCCGTTCCAAAACCAGAGATTGGGCCTGTGAACTAAATCCAAGATCATGATCCAAAATAATTCTTATGTTTTGATTTTCTATAGAAGGATTTCGGAGGGCTGCAATTCCCTTATCTTCAGCAAAATGAATATACCCGTAAGCCTTGCCCTGTCTGGGGCTGCCTCCCACCATTTCAGTATGCATTAAAATATCAAATCTGTCTCTAGCCCAGCGAATGGATCGAGCTATTGCTTTCCACTCCCCTTCAGTCAGAAGGTTAGGAGAAATGTAAAGCTCCCACATAGACACTCCTCTGGCAAAATAAAGCAGAGCATTGTTAGTAAATTTATCCAGAGGTTCCTTTTCACCTCCAAGCTTCTGTAAATGTCCCTTAATAATACCATGAGTCATAAGATTCGACATGGGAAACCAGAAATCATTCACTTTCAGATTGGTGTGAAGAACAACATCCCGATACGTCATGGCTGCATCCCGTTTACTTATGGAAGGCACTTCTGCATAACCATAATCTCTACCCTGCATCCAGATAGTATTTGCATACTTCATCCACCAGGGAGAAAGCCAGGTTCCTGAGGTTATATTGATAAAAATATCCGGATTTGCCTCCCTGACAGCAGAGCTGATATCAATAACTGATTCCATGACTGCTCGTCTGGAATATTCACCTATCGGATGACCATGATCCGGTTCACTGCAGGAAAACTGAATGCCGTCCCATTTATAATATCCCACCTCATACTGATTTATAAAATCAACTACCCTTTTCTTAAAAAGCGTTTTGTATTTTTCACCGGCAAGACACAGCATTTTATTGTTAGATTCTCCTTGTCCTCCCACAGTTTCATACCCATGTTCATCCATCCAGTTAATTCTTTTCAAACGGTAGGAATATCCTCCAGTAGGACCAAACCATATTCCCAGCTCTGCTCCCATTTCAGCAAGTTCATCTGCAATGGGCTTTAATCCCCGGGGAAACTCTTCTTTCCGAAGCTGCCAGTCACTTTCATACACATCCCAACCGTCATCCATAACAAAAGCATCCAAATGAAGATTGCGTTCTTCTGTAATTTCTCGTTTAAAATCATGTATTATACGTACGAGATTTTTTTCATTCATTACATCTTCCGTCCGTTCAGTATAGATTTCTGAGCGTACATCATACCAGGAATTATATAATAAATAGGGTTTTAATTTTGCGACCCGAATATCATCAAGATAATTTGTAAACCACAATTTTACTCTCCTGTCAGGGGTTAATCCAAACACTACCCACTCACTTTCTATCCACTGCTCTCCAATTTTTCTGCCGTACTCATAACCACAGCACAGTTGAGTGTCCTCTTTATTTAATGGCTTACACTGATTTTCTGCAATGGGATACTCACATCCTATAAATGCACCACCTTGATCAATAATAAAAGCAAGGGGTTGTCCGAAACCTCCTGATTTTATAATCTCGACCTTATTGCGAAGAATCGAATGTACCGGCCACATCCAGCGTAAAAAATGAGCTCCCCCGGTAGTATCCCGTAAGAGAATTCTTCGTTTAAGAAAATAATCATCGGGGGACATCTGATACCGTAAAATCAGATCAAAAGGGATTTCGATTCCTTTAAGAATAATATTAAGCTGTTTACCTTTCTGAGGAGTGTCTTCAGTATTAACCTCCTGTACCTCAAATGAATTGTTGGAAAACTGAACCATATTATCAGCATTGGCGATTTTGCCCGGTGCCCGCCATCCTGTCCACATCATATCCAAAGAAAAATCACACCCGGTGGACAAGGAAATTTGTTGCTTATTGGTTAATTGTACAGTCTGGAAAGAAAGCCTCTTGTTATACATCTCAATTCTGCATTGTATCCTGGAATTTGACAGGGTCACACTATGGATGGGACCTTTCTTCTGCTGAATAAATGAAACCTCTTCTGCATGCAAGTTTAATATCAAACACAGCAGAACATTTATGAGACCTAACAGGAATCTCTTTGACCGTATCATTATTCCCTCCTCATTATTTTAATTTATCTCAAAATTGCTATCCTTAATCGGGATCGGTATCGCCCTGGATACCATCATTTCTCCCGGAATGAATTCCCGCTTTTGGAATCTTTATGGTTGTATCTTTTTTTCTTTTGTCTTTTGATTTGTCCTTACACCCCTCTAAATCTCCCGCTCAAGGGGAGACTTTAATCGGTACTCGAATCATAACCATTGACTTCTTATGGTTTCTCAGGACTCACCTCTAAAAACGCTCCCTGTCCTCAAAATAATAATTAACACTCCTGTCATCCTGAGGAATGAAGTGACGAAGAAGTTATCCTGCGGTCGCTCAGAGTGACATTTTGGAACGGTTGATCTGAAAAACTGTAACTTTTTTCAGGACGACACCATATTCTTATTTCCTGAATCTTGATTCTTTTTTTTATATCCTGCCTCTTTATTCTTGTATCTCGCATCCTGATTGTTATTTCGTGGTTCTATACCAATCCATTATTTTTCGATTTAGTGTCGATGCAGGCACTTATGCATGATTTCTCGGGTCTTCAGTAATCTGTCATCAGCAGGGAGATCGCTCAGAACCTTATTCATGTCTTCATCATTTTCATCTTTTAATAAAGAAGCAACATAATCAATAATAGAAGCCGGGAATATTTCATTCCGCTGGTAATGATCCCGGTTTTTAATTAAAATACGGGATGACTGCACACAGCTTTGAGGTAAGGCTTTTAGTTTGCTTAATAATTTTTCATCCTTGAATATATTGCCTGTAGCATACGTTGATTCAGCAATGGATTCAGATTGATCCTGAGTCAGACCCCACTCTGCAGCCATGGTAATACCTGCCAAAAGAAGATGGATTATTGCACTTCCATCCGCTGTTCTGAGCTCAACAGTCTGCTGTCCTTGAACATCTTTCAACTCTTGTGTCTGCTGAGGATTGACTATGTTAGCCATATTAAGTGTTTTAGACCATCCCAGAGGGACCCTGACCATGGCGCTTCGGTTCAAATCACTCCAGCAGATTCTGGTAGGAGCCTCCTGATTGGGAACCAGTCTGAGATAGGCGGATGAAACTGTATTCCCAAAAGCAGTAAGAGAATCAGCATACTGACATAATCCGCCAATCAGTCTTCTTGCTTCTGTTGAGAGCTTTTTGTTGTCATTACTGCGCATAATATTCTTACCATCATTCATTAGTGCCATGTGCACATGCATGCCGTTTCCGGCCACTCCTTCTTCAATCTTGGGAGCAAAGGTTGCTACACAATTATATTTATAAGCTATATTCCGGATCAGCCATTTAGCCAGAATCAGACTATTCGCTGCCTCATCAATGGGTTGAGGAAGAAATTCAATCTCCAGCTGTTCTCCTTCTTTATCTTTGATTTCTGAAATATTACTACGGATACTTTCCACATATCCCACTTCACTGTGAGCATATTTCACAGATCCGGTAAGCTGAGTTATATACCGTACCATTTCATTCAGAATGTCACCTGATTTTAAAAAGGGTGAACTGGAATGATAGCCTTGCTGATTCTCATTGCGAAATATATTTTTATCTGAATTATTAATGAGAAAAAATTCTAACTCTCCAAATGCATACAGATCCAGGCTTGTTTTCTTTTTAAAAAAATTATACGCCTTGACCAATATATTATCCAGGGTAAAAGGAGCCAGTTTTCCTTCATTGGTCAAATACCTGCAAATAAAATCAAGACTGGAAGGATCAAAAGGATTGATAAATGCAGTTTTATACACCGGAACTACATACAAATCGGAAAGAGAAGCATCTATAATTCCCCTAAACAAAGATGAACCGTCAACTCTTTCCCCTTTGGTAAGTATTTGTTCAGCCTGGTAGGTGTTTGCCACAGGTAATCGGAGTTCTTTCAGTTTACCATCCAGAGCAGTGTAATGAAAAGTTATTCTTTCAATCTCTTTTTGCTGAATAACTTTTATCATATCTTCTCTGGTAAACTCATTCCGGGATTTATTCAATAACAATGAAATTGGATTTGAGAGAGAGTACTTGTACATGTAAGCCTCCAAAAATATTTTTTAGTAATATTACTAAAACTGTAGTAAATGTATTTTAATATAAACAATATTTAACAAAAATCAACCAAAAATCATTTGATTAAAAACAATAAATATATTACATTGAGAAGATTTTAACTTAACATTAATAACAACGGAGTACAATGTGAAAAAAATTAAAACAGGCGTGGTGGGCACAGGTCATCTGGGACGATTCCATGCGTTGAATTACCATCAGATTAATGATGCAGATTTAATTGGGGTGTATGATATAGATCAACAAAAAACAGCAAAGGTTGCCAGGGAAAGTAAAAGCCAGCCCTTTGCTGACCTTGACTCTCTGCTAAATGAGGTGGATGCAGTTTCTCTGGCTGTGCCTACAGATTTACATCATGAAATTGGACTACGCATCCTCCATAAAGGAATACACTGTTTAATCGAAAAACCTATTGCTGGTAATTGTCAGGAAGCAGATGCACTGATAAAGGCTGCAGAAAAGAAAAAACTCATCCTGCATGTAGGACATATTGAAAAATTTAATCCTGCTCTGCGCGCTTTAACTGATTTTACAATTCAGCCCCAGTTTATTGAATCTCATCGCCTGGCACTCTTCAATCCCCGGGGTACAGAAGTTTCAGTAGTACTTGACCTAATGATCCATGACCTGGAGATCATTCTTGATCTTATTCAAAGTCCGGTGAAAAGCATTGATGCCAGTGGGGTGGCTGTGGTTTCAGACACGGTGGATATTGCCAATACACGTATCCGATTTAAAAATGATACTGTGGTGAATCTCACTGCCAGCAGGATTTCCCAGAAAAATATGCGTAAAATGCGGATGTTCCAGAAGGATGCCTACATCACTGTTGATTTTCTTAATCGTATTTCAGAGATCTTTCATCTTAATAAAAATGGTGATAAGCCTGGCAAAATAGTGGGGGATATTGGAACAGGTAATCAAAAAAGGAATATCTACTATCACAAACCAAAAGTACCAAAAGAAATGGGACTGGAAGTAGAACTACAAAACTTTCTTGATCAAATCAATGGTAAGGAAACAACTGCTGTAACCGGTACACAGGCCCGGAAAGCCCTGGCCATTGCTCATGAGATAATCTGTCAGGTAACCTGATTTACACATTTATAACAAACAGAACAATTCTCTGTAAATCATAGGTAGAACCAACCATGAACCCCAAAAAATCCACTATTCTCATTATTGCCGGAGAAGAATCCGGAGATATTCATGCTGCAAATCTAATTTCCGAAATGCTCAAACGTGACAATTCCCTGCAGTTCTACGGTATCGGGGGCGAACGAATGAAAAAAGCTGGGGTGGAGCTTTTTTACCATACCAGAGAAATGGCATTTCTGGGTTTTTTTGAAGTTATTAAACATCTCCCTTTTATCCGCAGAGTATATAACACCATGACCAGAAGTCTGAAAGAACGACATCCGGATCTGGTCATCCTGGTGGATTACCCCGGATTTAACATCCGGTTTGCTAAAGAAGCTAAAAAACAAAAAATCCCGGTTGTATACTACATAAGTCCTCAGGTATGGGCCTGGAAGAAAAAAAGGGTTAATACTATTGCCAGACGTATCTCTAAAATGATAGTTCTTTTTCCCTTTGAGGTTGAACTGTATGAAACCAAGGGGGTAGATGTTACATTTATCGGTCATCCTCTGAAAGATGTGGTAAAGCCGGCATATTCCCGGGAAGCATTTCTTAAACAGTATGGCCTTAATAGCACCGCCCCCATTCTCAGTCTGTTGCCTGGTTCCAGAAAACAGGAAGTAGAAAAACTGCTTCCTGCCATGATCAAGGGGTTTTCTCTGTTAAAGCAAAGAATACCGAAGCTGCAGGCAATCATTGCCAGAGTCGATAATCTGGATGAGACCCTGTATAGAACAATAATAAAAGATGAAACCATTCCTCTGGCCACTAATGAAACCTATGATGTGATAAGCCATGCTGATGCTGCCCTGGTAGCTTCCGGAACCGCCACCCTGGAAACTGCTATTCTTGAAACACCTATGGTCATCCTCTATAAAATATCCTTTCTTTCATATCTTATTGGAAGGGCGGTGGTAAAGCTGAATAACTTTGGACTGGTAAACATTGTGGCTGAAAAAATGATTGTACCGGAATTACTTCAGCACCAGGTAACCGGAGAAAATATAGCGCAAAAGATGTATCCGCTGCTCACGGATACCAAACAAATATCCCAGGTGAAAAAAAAATTAAACCGAGTAAACACCCTTTTAGGCAATCCGGGAGCCAGCAAAAGAGGTGCGGAAGTAATTTTGAATATACTGAAATGAAAAACAAAACCGTATATAACATTTTTCCTTCCCTTTTAAAAACCAGGATCTGGGGAATAGTTATTTTCCCCTTCTCCCTGCTGTATGGCATGGTGATTTCTGTAAAAAATCTCCTCTATAATAAAAAGTTGATTTTACCTGTAAAAGTTTCTACAAAAGTAATAAGTGTAGGTAATATCACTGTAGGTGGTACCGGTAAAACTCCCCTGGTAAAAACGCTGGCTTCCATGCTGACTAAATATAACTACCGGATTGCGGTGATAAGCAGGGGGTATGGAGGTCGAGAAAAAGGAATCACCTGTGTATCTGATGGAACCAACATACTGTCAGAGATAAAAACTAGTGGTGATGAACCACTGCTGTTGGCTGAGAACCTTCCCGGCATTCCGGTAGTGGCAGGCAAGCATCGTATTAAAGCGGCTCAGTATGCCATAAACAATTTCAACTCCGAAATAATTATTCTGGATGATGGATTCCAGCATCGAAAAATTCACCGGGATATTGATATTGTGACTATTAACGCTGCCAATCCCTGGGGAAACAGAATGCTGTTGCCCGGTGGTCCCTTACGCGAAAGGTTAAAAAATCTTACCAGAGCAGATGTCTTTGTAATCACCAATGCAGACAAAAGTGAGAAAATCGGAAAAATCAAATCCTTGATAAAGAAATATTCTCCCCATCCTGTATTTCTCACTCAACATAATCCCGTTTCTTTTTTTACAGCAGAGAACAAAAAAATAGAGCTGCCTGACTTTAAAAACCAGTCAATTATTGCTTTCTCCGGAATTGCCAATCCGGTCTTATTCCGTACTTCTCTGATTAATATTGGCTGTGTCATCAAAAAATTTATACCTTTTCCGGATCATCATTTTTATACAGATGCTGATTTAAAACAATTACAGACAATAGCCCTGCATAATAAAGTAAGGGCAATAATTACTACTGAAAAAGATATGGTACGTATAAACAAATGGGATAACCAGGAGATGCCCCTGTATTATCTGAAAATCGAATTGACCTTTATATCAGAATTAAATAAATTCAAGCAGATTATAACAAACAAACTCAATCAGCCTTAACAATGGGGATGAGATCATGGATTCACAGTCAGATTTTCTGGTCATAGGCAGCGGCGCTGCCGGTCTTTCATTTGCCCTACGTGCAGCCGAACACGGCAAAGTTGTCATTCTTACCAAAAAAAAACAAGCCGATGCCAACACCAACTATGCTCAGGGGGGAATTGCTGCAGTATTTGCTCCCGGTGATTCTTATGAAAAACACATACAGGATACGCTTAAGGGAGGAGCCGGATTGTGTTTCGAAGAGGCGGTACGAATCATTGCTCAGGAAGGACCGGACAGGATATTGGATCTGGAACAATGGGGAGTTACCTTTACTCACAAACCCGGCAGTTCCACTTATGACCTGGGCAGAGAAGGCGGCCATTCCATGAACCGGATCGTACATGTGAAAGACAAAACCGGCTATGCCGTGGAAATGAAGCTGTTGGAAAGAGTTAAAGAACACCCTTCCATTGAAGTACATGAAAATTACAGTGTGATAGAATTGATCACTGAGCATCATTTCAATAAAAACCAAAAGACTAAAACAGAAAATAAAAACTGCTGGGGGGCCTATGCCCTGAATGATAAAACCGGTAAGGTTGAACAATTTCTGGCCAAGGTAACCTTGCTGGCAACCGGGGGTGCCGGACAGGTGTATCTCCACACCAGTAATCCCTCTATTGCAACTGGTGATGGTATTGCCATGTGCTTCCGTGCAGGTGTTGTTATTGCCAACCTGGAATTTATGCAATTCCATCCCACCACCCTGTATCATCCCAAAGCCAATTCCTTTCTGATCTCGGAAGCTGTCCGGGGATTCGGTGGTGTTCTGCGTACCAAAAACGGGGATAGATTTATGCAGCAATACCATGAACAGGCAGAACTGGCTCCCCGGGATGTAGTGGCCAGAGCCATAGATAAGGAAATGAAAAAAAGAGGGGATGAATGTGTATATCTGGATGTTACTCATCTCGATGCCCAGGAACTGAGAGATAATTTTCCTCAAATCAATGAAAAGCTTCTTTCTTTTAAAATCGATATGACCAGAGAACCGATACCCGTGGTGCCTGCAGCTCACTACATGTGCGGAGGGGTTCTAACCAACCTGGAAGGGAAAACCTCCCTGCGGGGTCTTTTTGCCACCGGAGAAGTGGCCTGCACTGGTGTTCACGGAGCCAATCGTCTGGCTTCCAATTCTCTGCTGGAGGCCCTGGTTTTCTCCAAAAAAGCGTATAAAAGCGCTGTTCGCTTTATAGAAAAAGAAAAAATAGTCTTTCCCCCTATCCCTCAATGGGACGATAAAGGTACCTTTGATCAGGAAGAGTGGGTACTAATTTCTCATGACCGGTATGAGATCCAGAAAATCATGTGGGACTATGTGGGTATTGTCAGATCCGATCTTCGTCTGAAACGGGCTGAACGCAGAATAACCATGATAGCAGAGGAAATTGAAAACTTTTTTAAAAAAACCAAGGTAACACCGCCGCTCCTTGAACTCAGAAATCTCGCCACTGTTGCTCTGAAAATAATCCAGTGTGCCCAGTTCCGCAAAGAAAGCCGGGGCCTGCACTATACCACCGATTACCCGGACAAAGACGACACCCACTGGCTGGGCAATACCATCATTAAGAAGGATGAGATTTATTTGAAGGGATTTCAGGAGGCGATTGGAAGTATCCGCTGAAATGTATAAAACTACAATTTTGACAGGATTGACAGGATAAAAAATTATACCGATTATATTAATTCAGTCAATTAATTGATTCACTAAAGAAAAATGTTCTTAGCTGTTGACGTCCACTACACCCAAAACCAGGCAACCGCAGCCGGGATCAGCTTTGATTCCTGGCAGGCGAAAACGCCGCTGAATCAATATATCACTCAGGTAAACAAGCTCGCTCCCTATGAACCCGGGAAATTCTATAAAAGAGAGCTGCCCTGTATTCTCAGCTTACTGCAGGAACACAGCCTGCATGCGGAATGCATAGTGATCGACGGATTTGTGTTTCTGGACGGTCATACCAGTCCCGGATTAGGCAAGTATCTTTATGATGCCCTACAGGAAAAGACTACCGTCATAGGAGTAGCCAAAAATCTATTTATGGATATTGACGACAAATACACAGTGTACCGGGGAAACAGTCGCAAACCTCTGTATGTTAGTGCAGTCGGAATCGACCTGGCAGTAGCCCAGCACCATATTAAAAACATGCACGGCAGTTACCGCATACCAACTTTGTTAAAAAAAGTGGATCAGCTGAGCAAAGGGATTAAGAATGATGATGCATAGTCCAGTTATTACCCGTATGGATCAGGAAGTTCAGGTTTTTATTGTCCACAATACTATAACAAAACAGGTTTTGTAAACGAGATCAAAAAAAACAACCTTCTAAATAAAATGATAAGGAGCTGTCTCACAAAAAACACTTTACATTTAGATCTATTTGACGTATATTTATATTAAATACGTCAGGAGGTATAAATGAATAAAAAACTAACTTTGCGATTAAATGAAGAGGTAATAAGTCGTATGAAAAACTACACGAATAAACATCACATTTCTCTCTCAAAGTTTACAGAAAGTATATTTAAACAGATTTTAGAAACCTCCGAAGAAAATTCACAGGATCTCACTCCCATTGTACAAAAATATAAAGGAGTACTGCGCAATAATAAGATAGATGAAATTGATGACTTAACTAACTTTTTAACCAAGAAGCACACGTGATATGGAAAAACTGTTAATTGACTGTAATATCCTCATAGACTGGTTGACAGATCGCCCCCCTTTTTCTGTTTATGCTGATACATTGCTCGGATTGATTGAAAATAAAATCGTTCAAGGCTTTGTTTCTCCCCTGACTCTTTCAAATACCTACTATATTCTACGCAAACAAACCAATAAAAGAATTGCCAATGAATTTTTAGACGATGTCAAAAATCTTTTTGAAATCGTGGATGTTACAAAAGAAATAACCCTGTCAGCAATTAAAAATAGATATAAAGATTTTGAAGACGATTTGCACTATCAGACTGCAATTAAAAATAATATTGATTTTTTAATAACCAGAAACAAAAACGATTTCTTGAAAGATACAATTCAAATCATGACCGCTGAAGAATATTTAAAGCTGAAGATATAATCCTGTATCCAGGCAATGAAAACTGCTGTCCGTTATCTGATGGATGTAACCTTGTGAGGAATTATTTTAATAATTAAAGCATATACTTAAAAAATAATTATAGGATTTGCCCTTTTGAAAGTAAAAAATGACACTTACCCCAGCATCCTGAACCAGGTGATCGGACCGGTCATGAGAGGGCCATCAGCATCTCACTGTGCTGCCTCAGTCCGCATCGGAAAGCTGGCAAGGGAACTTATGGATGGCAACATCAGCTCCGTACTGATCGAATTTGACCCTCACGGTTCCCTGGCAACTACCCATACCAGCCAGGGATCTGACATGGGGCTGTTCGGAGGGTTACTGGGCTGGGATACAACTGATACAAGGTTGACAGATTCAGCTGCAGCTGTCAGAAAAGCCGGTATAGACATCGATATAAAGATAAAAGATTACGGGGCACAGCACCCCAATACATACAGATTGACCCTGAAAAATGACAAGGAAACTCATCAGATGACAGCCCTGTCCACCGGCGGAGGAATGACAGAAATCATTGAAATCGACAGTGTACCTGTATCCATTCAGGGGGATTACTATGAAACCCTTATGTACAGCAAAAAAAATATCGATTCATTGTATAATCATCTGCAATCGGTTCTGAATGTGGATGACATAACTATACAAAAAAATCACAACCGTAAGATTATTGAAATAAAATCCCAACACCCATTACCTGATGCAACTCTTTCTGAGCTGAAGAAAAAATTTACTATAACACACATCAAATCATTGTCCCCGGTACTGCCGGTGCTTTCCCGGAAAAATATGACAGTACCCTTTCTTACCAGCACTGATATGCTTGAATACAATAAGGGTAAAAATCTTTCTCTCTGGGAATTAGCACTCAGATATGAAAGTCTGCGGAGTAATGTGGAAGAAGAAGTAATTTTCCGGAAAATGGAAGATATCGTCAGAATTGTAAAAGAATCAATACAAAAAGGGATCAGGGGAACCGAATATGATGACAGGATCCTGGGATATCAGTCCGATTCATTCCGTGCCGGAATCAAGTCCGGCAAACTGATAGATGCAGGGATACTGAACCGGATCATTCTTTATGTCACTGCCCTGATGGAAATGAAAAGTTCAATGGGGATCATTGTGGCTGCACCCACTGCCGGATCCTGCGGAACGCTTCCCGGAGCCTGTGTGGCAACTGCGGAGTCTCTGGGACTTTCCAATAAGGAAACCACCAAAGCTATGCTGGCAGCAGGAATGACAGGAATTTTTATTGCGGCACATGCCACCTTTGCAGCTGAAGTAGGGGGGTGTCAGGCAGAATGCGGGGCCGGTTCCGGCATGGCAGCTGCAGCCCTGGTCTCCTTAAAAGGGGGGTCTGTGGAACAGTGTCTGGGAGCTGCATCCATGGCTCTGCAGAATTCTCTGGGAATGATCTGCGATCCAGTGGCAAACCGGGTGGAAGTTCCCTGTCTGGGGAAAAATATCATGGCTGCCAGCAATGCGCTTGCCTGCGCCAATATGGCTCTGGCAGAATATGATCCAGTGATTCCTCTGGATGAAGTAATTGACACCATGGACAAGGTGGGGAAAAACATTCCTTCGGAGTTACGGTGTACCGGACTGGGCGGTTTATCAGTTACCAGAACCTCTAAAATGATAGAAAAAAAATTAAACCGTTAAGAGTAATTATCTATATTGATACCTTATCTTCCTACACGCCGGACAATTATTTCCGGATCATCCGTAGGGGCAGGCCCCTGTGCCTGCCCTGGGTTCTTCATTCTGGTTGGCCCCTATCAAAGGACGCCCACAGGGGGGCGCCCCTACATCATTATGATCAATGATGATAGTACCATGCATATGGTTTGGAATGACGACATATTCATCAGTATCTATTCCTTTGTAATACTGCATCCAATGCCTCGTCAAACCTCAAAATTTTCCCATTCCTTTTTCAGCCGTTTCATCAGTCTCTGAAACCGGTTCTCTATACGCAGATGCTTCAGCAGCGGATTGTATTCATTGAGGAACGGATAATTCTTGAACCCTACATCCACGGCATTCTCCAGCCAGTCTATTGCCTTCTCTGTCATTTTGCAGCCGCATAGGCTTCCCCCACAAAAAAGGAGACGCCCAGATCATTCCGAGCCAGGGTCTTAATGGCATCCGTACTAAGGAGGGACACCGTTTCCTTGCTTTTTCCCTGCAAACCCAGGGCCGAGGCCCAGGCAACGGTGGCCAGCACATCATCCGGGGCATTCTTTCTTAGTTTTCTGAGGACTTTGAAAGCCTCTTCATTCAATTCATTGTAGAGCAGGGTCTGTACGAAAATCCAGCGTAAGAGATGGTCCTGCGGAAAAACGGTGACTGCATGCCGCAGATGTTCCAGAGCAGTATTGAATCGGCCGTCCATATTGTGCACCTTGGCAAAGGTAAAATGGGTCATGGGATGGTGAGGCTCAACCCGCATCAACCGCTGCAAATAGGGCATGGCTGCATCAGTCTTTCCCATAAAGGCGTAAAAGCAGGGCAGCCAGACCAGCCCGTCAAAATTGTTGGGTTCCACGGTCAGGGCCCGTTTGAAATGCTCGATCCCCGTTCTGGGATCACCGGACCACCCTTTAAGTAAACCCAAAACGATATGACCATTGGGTGATTCCGGATCCAGGGCCAGGGCCCGCTCTGTATATTTTTCGGCCTTTTGAGCCGTCTCTTCATCGGTCCGAATCCCGGTATTGCAGTACTGAAAATAGACATATCCCATACCTGCCAGGAGTACAGCATTCTCCCCTGCTGCTTCCAGCCCTTTCTGGAGATATTCCAAAGCTTTGTCCAATCCTTCGGCGCTCCATTTCCACAACTCGTGCCGGGCCTTGAGAAAACATTCATAGGCATACACATCAGGAATTGGATTTTCCCCTATCTTCTTGCTCTCTTCCGGTGTCAGCTTCATTTTCAGGGCAGCAGCAATGGCCCGGGAGACCTTTTCTTGCATGTCGAAAACATCGTCCAGAGTACCACTGTATTTATCCGCCCAGAGATGGATATCTGTCGTTGCGTCGATGAGCTGGGCTGTAATGCGCAGATTATTTCCCGCTTTTCTGACACTTCCCTCCAGCACATAGCGAACATGCACTTCACCGGCAATCTCTGTAATTTTTTTATTCGATCCCTTGAACGTCATGGCCGAGCTGCGGGAGATGACCAGCAGGTCATGAATATGGGAAAGATCAGTGATGATCTCCTCGGTGAGCCCGTCACTGAAATACTCCTGATCCGGATCCGGGCTGATATTGACAAAGGGGAGGACGATGATTGACTTTTCGCATGGGGACCGGGATGATGATTGCTCCGGAGCACCTTTAGATTTTTCATCCTCCCCGCCGACACGGTATATCCTTACCGGCCCGTCAACGTTCTTCAGCTGCTTTTCTTCAAGGAATGAAGCCTGCACATCGGTCTGGTTGCGCACACTTTTATAGACTTCTTCAGAGAGGCAGATGTCCCCGTCCCCGGCCAGCTTCTCGATCCGCGACGCCACATTCACCCCGTCTCCGAATACATCACCGTCCCTGAACACAATATCTCCC
>JAWODZ010000236.1:0-5248 GCA_046483025.1 bacterium | reverse complement strand
TCCCATTCATATTCGTCTGCGTTTGATACGCTGTTAATGCTATAGGTTACATTATCACCTTCACAGGGTGAACCAGGTCCATCTATAGAACCAGCATCTGAGGGTTCACTTTCAGGGTCAACAGACTTAGTACTGTAATCTCCATCTCCACAATCATTCTTTGGGGTGACTTTGACGGTACCACTATTACTACCCACGGTTACTGAAATTTCCCGTGAAGAACTTGAACCAGACCAATCACCGGGTATTTCCCATTCATATTCGTCTGCGTTTGATACGCTGTTAATGCTATAGGTTACATTATCACCTTCACAGGGTGAACCAGGTCCATCTATAGAACCAGCATCTGAGGGTTTACTTTCAGGGTCAACAGACTTAGTACTGTAATCTCCATCTCCACAATCATTCTTTGGGGTGACTTTGACGGTACCACTACTGCTTCCCACATCTACAGTTATTTCTCGAGAACTACTTGAACCTACCCAATTACTGGGTATATCCCATTCATATTCATCTGCATAATCTACACTACTGATACTATAAGTTACATTGTCTCCTTCACATGGGTACTTAGGACCATCAATATTACCTGCGTCCGAAGGAAATGGATCCTTATGAGAATCATGATAATGGGGGTTTGCCGTTTTGCAGCCATAATCATCCCAGGCCTCGATACGATATTCTACTGAATTTGTTGGTGCATCATAATCTTGATAACTTGTTGAAGTCGTAGAAGTTATTTCTGTACCATCTCTGAATACTTTATATTCATCCGCATTGTCTACTTCACTCCAATTTAATTGAACGTATCCACATTTTACCAAGGCCTCAGATGTTGATATTGTAAGAGATGGACATTCATATCCAAAAGAAACATAATCAATTGCCCAACCTCCTGTTTCTGCATGTAATATAGCTTCAAATCTTCCATCATCTTGTACATAATCAGAAACCCCATCTTCATGAATTGTTATCCTAACCCCTGTAGCACCATCAGTAGTTGTTGTCGAACCGGCCTCTATCCAATCCCATGAGGATATTTCCCTAACATAAAGAGTTAGTTTTGCATTTCCTAACCAATTGGTTTCAATCGCTTCAATCCAAGTATAAAAGGATACTTCAGAAGCGTTTGGGTTTACATCGTAACAAACCCAACCAGCTGATCCTCCATTTCCATCTAAACCAATTGCACCCCAATCTGTAAAGGATATATTAGGCGTTTCGTCCGTACCTTCATCCCAATCTCCTTCATCATATTCATCTGGAGAATTCCAAGTTTCTTCATTACCTTCTAAATAACAAGGATATTGGCTTTTTTCCGTAGTGGATTTTAAACCTTCAGAAGCTTCCTTTTCAATTGTTATATTATCGTCTGTTTTAGTCTCCTGTGCAAAAATATTAGCAGAAAAAAACAAGAAAGCGAAAAAGGTTACGACTTTCAAATTAATAATGCATCTATGTAACTTAAGACTCGCAAATGCGGTTACAAATTGTAATCCAATAAATTGAGAAGGTATAAATTTTTTCATAAGCAATAATTTTTGAAATTTTTTTTAATTTCAAATATACCCACCACTTATTCTAAGAACAATACTCATCAATCGGTAATCTTCTACTCATCAATGAGTATATTGATTGAAGTTTGATCAAAAGAGGTGAATGCTATTTTTAAGTAGATAAATAATGCCTGATCAGGTCATTTGTAGACTTCAAACCGGTCTTTTCAAGTATATTCCGGCGATGGGTATCGATGGTGTTTTTGCTCAGGGAAAGGGTTTCCGATATTTCCTGGCTGGTCTTCCCTTCAATGATGTATTGGATAATTTCTTTTTCCCTTGAACTCAGGCAATCAAAATTGTGAGTTTTTTCGACATTGTTTAAGTTTTTGAAAGGCCTTACAGTTTCGTAACGCCTTATTGTCTCCTTAAGCTCATCAATATCTACAGGTTTCAACAAATAATCAAAAGCAGAGGCTTTGATCGCATTGATGGAATAATTATCATGAGCCGTTACAAAGATGAAACAGGGGTTAATGCCTTTTTCTCTTAATGCCTCAATTACTTCAAAACCGGTCTTTCCGGCCATAACAATATCCAGGAACACAATTTCAGGTTTCAGCTCGGACATAGAGGCAACAGCCCTGCCAGGATCCGTCTCTTTTCCTGTTACTTTCAGGATGTTAATTTTGTCGGTTAAAATTTTAAGCCTGTCAATGGCATCGGGCTCATCATCCAGAATAAAACAGCTTATTTTTTCTTCATGATCTTTTATGTCCATAAGGTATATAGATTTTTACATGCGTTCCCGGGTTTTCATCAGAATGATCATTTAAATCCGATATATCATAATTTATTTTCTTTTTTTCCAACTCATTATAATGGTTCAGTATTTTATCCGCTGTTGCAATTCCTTTTTTTGTGGTTCCCTTGCTAAGTTGGGCTGCTTTTTCCCTGCCTATTCCATTGTCTTTAATTTCAACCATGTAACTGTGTGCATTTTTAGATAAACTCAGGTGAATAAAACCATTGGCCTGCAAATGCTTTATACCGTGCTTCACAGCGTTTTCAACAAAGGTGAATATAAGCATTTTGGGAACAGTTACATTCATATTTATATCGGGGTCTACTTCTATCGTATAAGTGAATCTATCTTCAAACCGGTACTTTTCTATCTCAAGATAATTCTCAATGTGCTTGATCTCTTCGGACAGGCTAATAATTATCTTGTCTGAGTAAACCAGCAAATGCCTTAGTAATTTGGAATATTTAACAATGATATCATTAGCCTTATCGATATCTTCCTTATATAGCAATCCACTTATGGAATTCAGTAAATTAAATGTAAAGTGTGGTTCTATCTGGTTTTTTACCGATTTAAGCTGCAATTCATTGATCTTTTGTTGTGTGTTATATTTTTGCCGGATGATTTGAGTCTGTAAACGGCTAATAAGCCAGACAAAAAACCATATTACACCGAATATTCCTGCATAGAGGGGGTAACGGTATATGTACAGTAAATTCTTCTTATAGGTGTAAGTTGCTGTGATTTGATTGGTTTCAGTGAATAAGGAGTTTTTACCTTTTCCGTTTTTTTTAACGGCAAAATGGTACTGGTTATTTTTATGGGGTATGATAAGGGAAGCCGGATGCTTCAGGTTATTCTGGGTGATGATGAATTCATTATCATTTTTCCCTCTGAAAATCAGTTCTTTTTTGTTGTCACCATTGATGTCGCCTTTGAAAATTACTTTTCCGTTGCTAATTCCATCGGCAGTCCATTGTTTCTGCACCTTCAATGATTGATCTAACAACTGAATTGTTCCATTGCCTGCAACAAAAAAAAGATTGCCTCCCTGACTTAATATGGAAGATCTTTTTGGTTGTGATAAGCCTTCAACTTTTCTTTCATGGAGGGGTTTTCCTTTCTTATTGTAAATATATAGTTTTGGTGTAATGTCTTTTATTCCATAATACTTATGATAGACAAAAAGGAGTGTTTCGTTTTTATGTTCGAAAGGTTCAACATATAATTTCATTGGAAATTCATTAAATGAAACGGGTTCAAACACAAAATCCAGGTTCCGGTTAAAAACCATGAGCCAACCTTTCTGATCGGTATAAGGGAACCCATCCTCGTGATTTCCGTATGCATGGGCATCTCCTGTAATTTCAGGACTTTGATCTCCGTTGAAATCAAAGTGACGAATATTTTTAAGTGGAATACCTGCCATCGGGGAAAACTTTGCGGTATCTTTCCTGATATTATAGATACAAACCCTCCGTGGCTGTTTAATATATCCACCGGGAGTGATGCTAAAATAAAGCTCGTCCCATGGGTGGGCGTCAAAGTTTGCAAAACCTCCTTTATGAACCATGAAGTCAGGATTTTCAGTTTTTATCAGAGGGCGGCTGTATGCATGGTGTCCCTCATTTTTTATGGTTTTTTCCTCATCTGCTAAAGGCTCTATCATATGAAGAAATATGGTATCGTTCCGATGGGTAAATAAAGTGATTTCTTTAAAATGGTTGTGATTATAATCTCCAATGAGAAAAGAAATATTTTTTATGTGGACTATCCCGTCAAAATTCCATTGATTGACCACCTTGTTGTTTTTGTAAACCACTACGCCTGTTAGATTTTTTTCTTCCAGACAGATGAATCTTATCATTTCGGAATAATCGTCTCCGTCTAAATCGGCATAGGTGTAAAAGTAATTTTCATTGGAATGTATTCTGTGATCAAGTTGTATACGGTATTTTTTTATTTCAAACGGTTGGATGATCAGTATTATCAGAAATATAACCAAGCTGATAATAAATGGATAATAGTTTAATAACAGCTTGGTTATACGATTTTTTCCGAGCATTTTTCTCCTTTATTGAGCTATATTGTTAAATTTTTTAACTTAGCGGTTGTAATAACTTTAACAAAGGTGTTGTTATTCCAAAAATAGGAATTATCCTTTTGAAAACAAAATTCAGTTTCAATTCTATGTATAATCAAAATGGAGATTAAAAAAATGAAGAAGCTTTTCACCATCTCAGTTTCATTACTGATCATTGTTCTGTTTGTCACAGCATGTGCCACCAAGCTTTCAGTCAAAGAAATGGCCGTCAACCCCTCGCAGGTTTCTGCCGGCGATGAGGTAGTATCCTATGTTACTTTAAATAAGTATTCGGATCAGGTAGCCTCCGTGAAGGCCACGGTGCGTGAATACCCTGAATATTCTTTTACCCTGAATAATGATGGGGAAGAGGGTGACGAAGAAGCCGGAGATAATATCTGGAGCAAAAAAATGGCCATACCCTGGAATGCCCCGGCCCAGACATATCATCTGGATATAAGCATTCTGGATGAGGAGGGGAATATCATTGCCAGGAAAAAGGGTGAAGAAGTTTCAGAACGGAGCGGCACCATCTCGATCGAGATTGAATGAGAATATTTTTCAGCAATCAATTGAGAGGAACATATTTTCGCTTTTACAGGGACATTGGGTCTTTTTATGAAAATTACCAATAGTCAATTGCATCATTGATATAAGCAAGTGTAAGATTATCCGGAAAATTTTCTAAAATAGTAATAGGCTGAATGTCCGAAGTTAATATGATATTCAGGCAAGATAGTACAATGGTGTACTTGAATTTACTGACTCCACCATTTCTGCAGGCCAATGATAAAACCCCAGATCATTCCAATAAGGATAAGTGCCGTACCCGATGCACGGCCTATCATACCACTTACACTTTCA
>JAWODZ010000091.1:0-8305 GCA_046483025.1 bacterium | reverse complement strand
ATTTTCACAGAAAAATTACTCTAAAATAAGCATTAACATTATATGCTAACAATTTAATTGAAAAATGTCAAGTAAAATATATAGAGTAATTAAAGTTCCGCAGAGGCAGAGCCTCTGCGTGACTGAATCTGGCTATCCATCGGTATGCATGCTGGCTGGAATTTTTCCCAGGGTCCGATCTTTGGATTTTCCATTAGTGGTCTGGAATCAAATCATCTTATTAAGCATTCATTGCAGGGGCCCACGTGGCTGACCGGAGGAGAGTTCGGCTCGGAAGCAAGCTTGTTCATCATTCCGATTTTGATTGTAACTTTGTTTTTAATGTATCTGTGGTCAAGGAAGAGGAAGGGTATTCCCTGGGAGAGGTTTTGATGGGTTTGGAGAGGCAGAGCCACTGCGGAACTGATAATTGTAAGTCAGTATCTTAGTCCCCAATCCACCCATCGGGATAAATATCCCTCCCCATTTTATACCCAGGATGAATATCCAGGGTAATCGGATATTTCTAAACATATTGAACTTTTTGGACAACCCCGTGACTGAATGTGTTTTTTCCATTAGCTCATTCAACTTCAATCCCAAGGATCGCTGCATCGTCTTGTATTGAAGAATTTTTTGCCCATTTTTTAGCTGTTGCCATAATTGATCCGAGACTCTTTTGAAGGGGTACATTTCTCTTTCTCTCAAGATTTTTCATAAGGCGTTCTGTACCGAACTCTTCTTCTTTTGCATTAAACGTCTCAATGATACCATCAGTATAGATATAAAGCCGGTCTCCCTTATCTATGTTTAAAACCTGCTCTTCATACTTCGGATTTGGCACAAACCCAACAGGAAATCCAGCCGAAGGTGTTAACCTAGGTTTTTATCGTCTCGCAGAGGCTCAGCCTCTGCGAAAAATTGGCACTAAAACAGATTCATAATTTTCAACTGATGCCAGTCCGTTCCTTCTTCATAATAACGAGCACTGCTATAAGGATATTTTGAAGGATTATTTACAATATTCCATTTATCCCGCACTGGATTTTGATGTATATATTTAAGTTTTTGTCGTAGAAAAGGGTATGTTTCTATTAATTTGATATCAGAATTCCTTTGCCAGAAACGATGATCCTGGTCAGAATTATCAAGTGCTAATTTTGTGAAATATACAAGTAATGTAGAGGGTTTTTCAATAACAAGGTTTGGATTCTTTGCAAAAACCGGATGTAAAACAGGGTACTTACCATTATCTTCATCTTTTAATAAGTTTAAAATTTCATGAGCTATAAAACTTTTAAATGCACCTAAGATAATTGAAATATTTTTATAGTCGTCATTTAGTTTTATTATCCAATGAAGATGGCTAGGCATAATACAATAACCAATTGTGTAAACGGCTTTTTTATCCTGATGAAATCGAAACGAGTTGATGATACAATCCAGATATTTTTGTTTTATAAAAATATGTTTCCAACCCATCGTAGTGACTGTCACCGAATAAGTGCCACCGAGTTGTTCAATTGATTTATGATTTCTGGTTGCCATATTTATTTTTCACAGAGGCAGAGCCTCTGCGAGACTGGAATATCACCATTGTTTATGTGGTTTGATAAAAGAGCATAATCATCTTCTTCAAAAGGAGTTCCATTACCATTAATATCTGCTTGGTCAACTGAACCTGTTTTTGATTGCATTAAATCTAAATCTTCTTGTGTTCTTTTATTGTCATTGTTCAAATCTCCGCTTCCATACCAAGCTAAAGTAGAATCATTTGGTTGGATATAGGGATTTATATGAATTGTCTGCGCCTTTGCTAATCTAGGGAAAAAAGATGTAGCTACAAGTGATATAATTGATATGATTTTCACATTTTTAAAGATTAAATTTACCATGATTTTTAAGTATAATCTCATATTAAGAATTGAAACATTATTCTTTAAATTAAAGGAATCATTACATTTTTTTTATCAGAATACATAATAATCGACGGGTGACCAGAACATTAAGATTAATTGTGTGGCAATGTATCATTAACACGACCTAAAGGTCGTGCCACACGTTTTTTTTGTTTATGTCACATTCGGGTCACCCGACGATCGAATATTGGTTTTTAGGGGATCATTACCCTCAAAAAGCCTGTCCAAAGTGATGACTTTGGCTGGATTCTCAGCCAGAATGGCTTTGACCAAATCCGTGTCCATACGCTCCAACGATGGCTGAACCCTCATGATCAATCAGACGGACCATTGAGACGCAGGAGATTAATTAATTTTTCTTCCAAGATCAGGAGCTCTTCTTTGAGGATTTCGGAAATTTTCGGGGGGAGGTATTCTACTTTTTTGCCCCTGATGGCTTTTTGCCGGTCAAAGGAGTGGGTGAGGAGAACCTCTTCTTTTTCTGCATCTGAAATTTCGATGTATAATCCAAGACGACGGGTGACCTAAACACATTACCCATATTTATTTTCGTGTGGCACGTGCCTTCAGGCCGTGCCTATAAGATAATAAATGGTTTTTTATTCCATTCTTGTTATAATTTCTATTAACCAGCAAAACCTTAACATCCTGAGCTTTGGAGTAGCATTAATTAAACATTTTCCACCCATGAATTTCAATTTCTACAATAAAATTACTCTAAGATTAAGAATTAACATTATATGCTAACAATTTAATCTAAGAATGTCAAGTAAAATATAGAGAAATTGGCATTAAAGTTCCGCAGAGGCAGAGCCTCTGCGTGACTGAAATCACTCTTGCTAAGGGGCTGGGCTTTTATAAATTGAGCTAATTGATTGAATGGCTTTGTGTTGGTAGGATTGATTTGGATTGAAATGTAGTTTCATGAATGCGCTCTTGGATTCAGTTTATTTGGTTTTTCCAGGTTTACCGTTTTTCAACAATTTTCGCGCCATTTTATCAAAATCCGATATATATTCCCGATCCTGTCTGACTCTGAATTTTTTATATTCCCTTTCAGCCAATGATTTTGCAACTTCCGCGAAAACCTGACCGGCATTATTCAGGATGTCGTATTCATTGAATTTCAGGAAGCTGTCCAGGCGTTCAACCCAGTCTTTCATTCTCATGGGATTTTGACGTTCAGCCTGCAACTCGGCAAAGTCCAGATACATGGTAACGATGCGATTCAATTGGCGTAATTCCTTTTCATTCAGATAGTTTTTGGCAACAGCCACATCTGACTTCATTATTTTCCCTTTGGGTGCGTTTTTCCACGTGGTTAGTCCCATGTGTTTTTTTGACGCATCAGCTCTGTGAGAAATGATTTCTGCGGCCGTTTGCCCCGTAATGGCCCAATGCAGTTTATTCTGAACGGTTTTGTAAAAGGTCAAAGTGATGTCCGATTGAGGATCATAATCAATGCTGCACTGTGCGTAAATATCGGTGATCTTTTGGTAGAATCGCCGTTCGCTGGCGCGAATTTCCTGGATGCGCTCCAGCAGTTCATCAAAATAGTCTTTTCCGAAGAGCTCAGTACCCTGTTTGAGTCGCTGATCATCCAGAGCGAAGCCTTTGACAATGTATTCAGCTAATACACGCGTTGCCCATATCCTGAATTGTGTGCCTTGTCTGGATTTTACTCGATACCCGACAGAGATGATAACGTCCAGATTATAAAAAGTTGTATTGTATGTTTTACCATCATCGGCAGTTGTTCGGAATTTCCGAACAACTTGATTTTCAACCAGTTCGCCCTCTTTAAAAATATTGCTGATATGTTCACTAATCGTTGCTTTTGCCTTACCAAACAGCTTCTGCATACTTTTCTGTGTCAGCCAGACTGTCTCATCCTGCAACAGAACGTCGATTCGGATCTTGCCGTCACTTCCGGTGTACAGCAAAAATTCTGATTGTTTAGGTGTCAGATTATTCATTTCCTCTTAACCAGCAAAACCTAAAACATCCTGAGCTTTGGAGAAGCATTATGTACACATTTTCCATCCATGAGTTTCGTTTCCACAGCAAAATTACTCTAAGATTAAAGATTAAACATTAAAACCTAATAATTTAATTCAAGAATGTCAAGTAAAATAGAGAGAAATTGGGATTAAAGTTCCGCAGAGGCAGAGCCACGGCGAGATAATTCTCTATGCTCTCATTTTTTCTTGGTGAACTCTTTGGTTATTTTTAACTTGCTTTATTTAATGCAATCAGTTATTATAAACTAAGAAGAATTAAAGGTAATAGTTAATAATAATGAAAAATAATGTTTATACAATTTTGCTTTTAATACTGATATTCAGCTGTAGTCATTCTGTATATTCTCAGGATACTATCCCCTCCTGGCAGGTGGGTGAGGAGCTGACCTATAAGGTAAAATGGACTTTTATTCGATTAGGTACTATAAAATTGCATATATGCGATACTGTCAGAATCAACAATCAGAAAACATTTCACATAAAGTGTTATATTGATTCAAATCCTGCTCTTTTCTTTGTCAATTATCATACAGTGGCTGAAACCTATTTCAGTAAAGATCTTAAGGTCCAGTATTTCAGTTATATTGAGGAAGATGAGGATATTACCTATAAGGCAGAGTACAGACTTAATCATTCCAGAGGATTGGTATCTATTGAATTGACAGATACCAGCGATACTTCACATAAAATAATAAAAGAGATTCCCTTCACAGGTAATCTTCAGGACGGCACCTCACTTATTTATTATGCCCGGGCCCATGCAGATAAATCAGAACAGCACAGAGTAACCTATTTAGCGGATGATGGTCAGGATGTGGTTTTAATCAATTTCAAGGGGAAAGACGGTTTACTGAAGATCGAACCTTTTGAACAAAAGATTCCCGCCTATTATCTGGAGGGCCATGTTTATAACCGAGGAATGGCAGGTCTTTCCGGTGATTTTAAAGGATGGTTTTCTGCAGACAGCAGAAGACTGCCTTTAATGGCCAAAATGAAAGTTTTTATTGGTTCTGTATCTCTTAAACTGGAAGAATATAAGATAAATAGAAAATAATTTTTATTTTTCTTCAAAATTTAGAATACAGAAAAAATCACAAAAGTTATATTAATGCTTGACATTTAAAGGAAAAATTTATATAATAATAGTCAACTTAAAATATAAGGTTAATATAATTTTAGTTAAATTTCCTAAGAGTTGAGTAATTATTAATAAATTTTGATATTTTGGAGGAAAATATGGCTGTAAAAATTGGTATTAATGGATTTGGCAGAATTGGGCGATTAGTGTTTCGAGTTGCACATCAAAGAGATGACGTAGAAGTATTGGCAGTAAATGACATAACAGATGCACAATCACTTGCTTATCTATTAAAATATGATTCCGTACATGGAAAATTCAATGGTTCAGTTGAAGCAGGTGATAATGCCTTGATTGTGGATGGAAAAGAAATAAAGGTTTATGCGGAAAAAGATCCGGGGAAACTTCCCTGGAAGGATATGGGAGTGGAAATAGCTGTTGAATCAACCGGAGTTTTCAGGAAAAGAGAGCAGATTGCAGCTCATCTGGAAGCAGGGGCCCGAAAAGTACTGCTGTCTGTTCCTGCCAAGGATAAAATTGATGCTACTATTGTACTGGGAGTGAATGATGATGATCTGAAACCGGAACACCAGATTGTATCCAATGCTTCCTGTACTACCAATTGTCTGGCTCCGGCTGCAAAAGTACTGCATGAATCATTTGGAATAAAAAAAGGACTTATGACAACGATTCATGCTTATACAAATGATCAAAAAGTTCTTGATGCACCACATAAAGATCCCAGAAGAGCACGAGCATCTGCAGTATCCATGATTCCTACAACCACCGGAGCTGCAAAAGCAGTCGGCAAGGTGTATCCTCAGCTGGATGGAAAACTAAATGGAATGGCAGTTCGGGTTCCGGTGTGTGATGCTTCCATGGTGGATCTGGTTGCGGAATTGGAAAAAGATGCAACTCTGGATCAGGTAAAGGATGCTTTTAAAAAATATGCAGATGGTTCTATGAAAGGTATTTTGGAATACTGTTCAGATCCTGTTGTTTCCGTGGATATTATAGGTAATTCCCATTCCAGTATTTTTGACAGTGAGGCTACTATGTTACTGGATTCCAAGCTGGTTAAGATGATTTCCTGGTATGATAACGAATGGGGATATTCCTGCAGAATGGTTGATCTTATAGTAAAGATGTCGGAGATGTAATAATGAAAAAGTTGCTGATTAAAGATATAGACCTCACCTCTAAATCTGTGTTAATGCGGGTTGATTTTAACGTTCCTCTGGATGAAAATCAAAAAGTAACTGATGATAAAAGAATTCGAGCTGCCTTACCAACTATTAACTATGCTCTTGATCAGAATGCACGTTTAGTCTTAATGTCTCACTTAGGTCGACCAAAGGGTGAAGTTATTCCGGAGATGAGTCTGAGGCCGGCAGCAGAAACCTTGGAAGAATTACTGGGGAAGCCAGTTAGATTTGTGAAAGATTGTATTGGTCCGAAAGTAGAAAGTGCAGTTAAGGAATTGAAAGATGGAGAGGTTCTGGTACTGGAAAACCTCCGGTTTCATAAGGAAGAAAAACAAAACAGTCCCGATTTTGCTCAACAATTAGCTCAATGGGGCGATATCTATGTAAATGATGCTTTTGGATCTGCTCACAGAGCTCATGCTTCCACAGAAGGAGTCACAAAATTTTTCGACATATGTGCTGCCGGATTTTTAATGGAAAAAGAGATTGATTATCTGGATAATGCTGTTTCCGATCCGGAAAAACCTTTTACTGCTATATTGGGTGGTGCCAAAATTGCAGATAAAATACCGGTAATAAAAAATATTATCGATAGAGTCGATAATATTGTCATCGGCGGCGGCATGATGTTTACTTTTTTAAAGGCCCAGGGGTTGGAAATTGGTAATTCCCTGTTGGATGAATCCAGCCTTGAGCTTGTACAAGACATGCTAAAGCAAAATAAAGAAAAGTTTATTCTTCCCCGGGATTGTGTAATATCAGATGTATTTGATGCAAAAAATCGTACTGTCGGAACCATTAAAACTGTATCTGTAGACAGCATACCTTCCGGATGGATGGGATTGGATATTGGCCCTAAATCCATTGAAAAATTTGCTGAAATCTGTAGAGCATCCAAAACAGTAGTGTGGAATGGTCCTATGGGAGTATTTGAAATTAAAGAAACTGCCAATGGAACCTTGGAAATTGCCAAAGCGTTAGCAGAGGTGACTAAAAAGGGAGTAATTACCATTATCGGTGGCGGTGATTCTGCTTCGGCAGTAAAGAAGGCCGGAGTTGCCTCTGACATGTCTCATGTTTCAACCGGAGGAGGAGCTTCATTAGAGTTATTGCAGGGAAAGGCACTTCCCGGAGTGGAAGCCTTAACTGATAAATCTTAAATAATGGGGATATAGAATGAGAACCTATTTTATAGCCGGAAACTGGAAAATGAACAAGACGTTTGGTGAAGTGAATATTTTACTTTCTGAATTAAAAAAAATGATAATGGATTTGAGTGCAATAGACATTGCAGTTTGTCCTCCTTACCCTTATTTGTCTTTAGCAGTAGAGATTCTTAAGGGTTCAGATATTGCTGTGGGTGCACAAAATATGGCTTGGGAGAAAAGTGGTGCTTATACTGGAGAAGTTTCTCCGGATATGATTAAGGATGTGGGTTGTAAATATGTTATTTTAGGACATTCGGAAAGAAGGAAATATTTTTCTGAAAGTGATGAGCTTATAAATAAAAAAATAAAATTGGCAATTTCTTCCGATCTATATCCAATTGTGTGCGTGGGAGAGTCTCTAGAACAAAGAGAAAATAATGAGACTGAACACATTGTTAAAACTCAGATTGCAGGCTGTTTGAGAGGGTTACTATTAAACGAAATACAAAAAGTAACAATTGCCTATGAGCCTTTATGGGCAATTGGCACAGGAAAAACAGCTACTCCGGAACAGGCTCAAAAAGTACATCAAATGATCAGGGACTGGTTAAGAAATGATTATGATAGGGAAATTGCTGAATCTGTACGTATACAATATGGTGGAAGTGTAAAACCTGAAAATGCTGAATTATTGCTTTCTCAACCGGATATAGATGGAGCATTGGTAGGTGGAGCAAGTTTAGAAGCAGAGAGTTTTGCGGCAATTATTAAATCAACTTAGTTTAATACGAGGTATAATAAATGTTAACAATATTGACAATTTTACATGTTCTGATTTCTATATTTCTGATAATAAGTATCCTGTTACAATCGAGTAAAGGATCGGACTAAGCACCATTACTGGACTTACCCTTCCTATAACACTACTACTTTTTATATTTTCTTCCTCTTCATT
>JAWODZ010000146.1:0-21238 GCA_046483025.1 bacterium | reverse complement strand
GGAATTCAGCGTAAAAGAAAAATTGAGAGTATAGGATTGTTTTAATACAAAAATATCGTAAGAATTTTTAAAAAATTGTGATTTAGGGGTTCCGTTCCTTATACTCTAGCGTTTTTCGACAGTCTCGTCAGGTCTGTAATATAAATCCATAAAAAAAACACTAATCGAAACCCAACCGGCAGTCAGGGACTTCCTCTAACCAATTATAATTATATCCAAATAATCATTATACATTATTAATTATTAATTATACATTATTCATTCATTTCTTCCGTTCAATCCACCCGATAATACCGGGAAGAACAACCACTGTGGTCAGAAAGCATGATCCAACCCCTAGGAAAAGTGATTCCCCGAACCAGGCCCAACCCGGAAACGCTGAAAAAGTCATTGAACCAAAGGCAAGCATGGTGGTTAGGGAAGTAAGCAGTATTGCTTTTCCAGTACTGGAAAATACAGTCATAATCTTTCCTTTTCCTTCATGTTGCCACCGGTGCATAATATGTACCCCGTCATCGATCCCTATTCCGATAATCAGCGGAAGTCCCATAAGCGTCATAAAGGAAAGCATCAAACCAGTGATATTCATAAGACCAACCATCCAGAAAACTCCCAATCCCAGAGGAATCATACCCATAAGAGCATACCAGGGCTTACCAAAATCAATCCAGAGGAGAATAAAAACTATCGCCAGGGTCAGAAGTATAGCATTGCTGCCGTCTTTGCCTGCAATACGAATCCAGGAAATTGCTACTACCGGCATCCCGGTTGTTTTCTCACTTATCCGTTCCAAATCATCCACAAATCGGTTCAAGACTTTTGCATCAGTAAATAATTGTCCTGAAGGATAAATGGTAATTAAAAATTTATCCCGGTCTCTATTACTGTAGCGGTCCAGAATTGAGACAGGAATATCATCTAAACTGATTAAATCAGAGGAAGACATGCTTGTTATCAGTTTTTTAAAATATGGAGCAAAATTGCTTTGAAAATGTAATAATCCGTCAGTAACTGAAGCTGCAGGAGAATTAAGAACCTTGAGCAGATCCTGAATAACTCCCCGGGATGCGTCATCAAGGGGTTCTCCCACCAGTTCTTTACATTTATTATCCACTTTATCCTGTCCGCCGATAAAAGCCATGTCCTGCATCTCCATAATATTCATTCTCAACCGGTCAATCTCTTTTATAAAATTTGGAAGAGCCTGAGGAGGAAAACCGGCCTGAGTTGTTTTATTACGAATACTGCTCTTGATTTCTCTGAGATGGGGAATCCTTTTTTTCTGCTGTTCCGGGGAAGGAACATATAAAGAAATATCATCGGTTCTGGCCACAGTAGACAGCTCCTCATATTCCTCTGAAAGCTGACGGGATTCTTCTATATTATCAGTCAAACATAGCGCATATTGCATACTGAGGTCAAATTTTTCTTTTACTGTATCCGTAAGTGCTATGGAGGTAAGTCCTTTGGGTTCCATGCGCATATAGTTCTGATCATATTTTATCTGCAGGGCAAACCAGATCAAAACTGCACTGACCAGTACTGCAGTCAGAATCGTAAATCCATAGTGTCTGCTCATCCATCCGCTTATGCGCCCAAGAGACCGGAAAGAAATATCCCTCTTCTCTTTTCTGGGTTGTTTTCTTTTATTAATCAGGCGTTCCCGGAAGACAAGCATAACCGGAAGAAAGAAAAAAGTGGCGAGAAGAACCGAGAGCAGTCCTACTCCGGTTACTATACCCATTTCCTTCATTCCCTGAGAACGGCTTATAAGAAGAGCCAAAAAAGCACAGGCAGTGGTCAAAGCACCGGTAATCACTCCTTTTCCATGTTTGATAAAAGTTTTCTCCAAAGCATGAGCAATGCTGTCCCCGGCAGCCCTCCATTCAGTAAATCCGGAAATGAGATGAATGGAAAAATCTATCCCAAGGCCCAACAATACCACAGACAGCATAGCGGTCACCATATTAAGCTGTCCCACAATGAGAAAAGCAGCGCCCATAGCCCAGAGGAGTCCTACCACAAGATTTACCAGAGCCAGAAGAGGAGCAATCACCATACGGAAGGAAATGACCAGAAGAATGAAGATAGCAACCAAAGCGATAATAGTGGTAAAGCCAAGAGTCTGCTGGGAATGTACCTGTTCATCATATTCCCGGGCAATGTCTCCGCTCAGACCTGCCTTCACCTGAGGATACTCCTTAAGCATAGAATCAACCAGTGATTGAAGACGCTCTTTGCCTACTATAATTAAATCTCTGTCCATAATAGTAAAGGTTGGTATGACATTGAGAATCAGACAGGTTTTATCATAGGAAATAAAATAAGGATCTCCCAAAAGCAGTTTATCTGCAATCTTTAAAATGTTCTCCTGAGTCTGTTCCGTACCTGAGGCTGCAGCCTTGAGCCCTTCTGCCAGGTTCTGAATACCATCCAGGAACTGTACTGCCCCGTCCTCTTTTTCCCGGGTGGAAATGGATTCTTCTTTTCCCACATACTCTTTCTCCAGGGAATTATTGATGTTAGTAATAAGACCGGTAAGATTTGGATCAGTATACATATCCTTTATATTGTTCAGATCATCTTCCTCTACCAGCATAAGAGCATGCTTTTTAAGAAATCCGGTTTCCGCCTTATAGTCCACCCGTTGAAAAAGGGGCTTATTGATCCGTTTTCTCAGACCAGTGATCTGAGAATAGAGATCTTTAATTGTTGATTCTTTATCTTCTCTGTTTCTCAGTTTCTCAATCTCTGACTGAATCCGCATAATTTCTCTTTCCAATTCTGAATTTTTACTGGTATCCCGGAGTTCTACAATACGGGGAGCCAGATGATCGGCAAATTCTTTGATCCGGTCTTCCGGACCCTGTACTACCACCATAGCATTGGTGGCAGTGGAAAATTCGTCAATTATCTCATTGAGTTCATCGACTTTGGGATCACCCTGAGGAAGAAGATCCCGCATTTGCATGGTTATAGATAATTGCCCGGCAAATAAAGCAAGTATTATGGTTAAAACCACCACTACAGCCAGCATTCTCCAGGGATAAGTAGTATGCCAGTGTGCTAAATTCCTGAGAAATTTTTCTCTCATTGTATACCTCCCTTATATACATTTTTTTGATAAATCACAGAGATCACAGAGATAATTATTATGTTAACATCTACACTTTGTTATTCTTAACATGCTTTGTAAAATCAAGGCTGCTCTGTTCTCTGTTAAAAATATATACGTGCTCTCAGCAGTCCGCCATTACCCTGCAGCGGTGAATAGACAGCTCCTTTATCACCGAAATTTACATTTATATAGGACATGATGTCCACAGTCTGGGAAAAACTATAGGTGAATGTAGGAACTAAGGCCAGACTTCCGTCAGATATACTGTGAATTGCCGAAAGTCCAAGATGGACAAAATCAGACACCGGGTGCTGTACCAGCAGATAAATCTGATTCCGGGAAATTGCCTTTTGCTCTGTGGCAAACAGCCGCATCCAGTCATTGATGGTGTAGTCATGATAGTCGGTTTTACCCAGGGTATTCTGATAAAATTCAGCCATTACATAGGTCTGGAAATCAAAGGTATAATCCAGCCCTGCAACCAGTTCATGGAAATCGTCGGTTTTTTCCATAAAATTGTAACCGAATTCAGCCCACACTCCCAAACCAAACAGTTCTCCCACAGTGGATGCACCCAACAGACGTCGATTCTGGGGCAAGGAGGTAAAATACCGGGCTGCAACATCAATGTCAGTGTAATCATGAAATATCCATTGTTTTTCAATAGCAATAAGAGAAAAATCAAAATGGGATATGCCTCCCTTGAACTGGATCAGTTTAGCTGAATTCTGCCAGGTATCCCCGGGTGAATACAGAGCTGTCAGAGTAAACCGATAAGAAAGAGGAATATCAAAACGAACAGCATTATGACCGGGCTGTTCATAGGTAGGATCAAGTACATCCTTGATATTAAATACATCCACCGGATTCCACACATATCCGGTTCCCAGAGAAATCTGCTGTTTACCGATCATAAGATCCAGCCAGCTTAAATGAATGGTCAGATAAGCATTGTCCAGAAACACCCGGTCTTCAAAAGGCATTATATAGTACCCTCTCAGCTCCTGAGGTATGGACGATACCACTCTGTTGGAGAGAAACTGTAAAATATCCCATTCTGTTTTTCCATGATAGGTAATGTAATCAAAGTTCGCGCCAAAACTGATCCTGTCAGAAGGATCTAAAGCTAAATCAACCCTGAGTTTATTTGTATACAGCTGGTAAAACTTGCTGTTTATATCTGCTCCCATGATCTGAGATTCAAAATAGCCAAAGATCTCCACTCCATTCTGGGCCCGGACAGATATACATCCACAAAATAAAATAATCAGTACAATGATATATCTTTTCATTTTCTCAGCTCCCTTTCTGTAAACATATGATCACTTAATTCAATGTTATACCGGGCCTTTAGCAGTTCCATTTCCGTCTGAGTATTGTCATTCAAATTTTTCATCACCATTTTCATAGCTGTTGGTATCCCATCAATCCTTTTAATATCACTCTGAGTCAGACGCTTAATCTTGCGGTCAGGATTTTCCTCATCATAGTAGTCGATGACCAGAGGATAAAAATTTTCTTTGATCACCCACATCATAAGTCTGGAATAGGATACATCGCTGTCCGGTTTACGTATCAGTTCCACTTTATAACATTCGTAGTCCTGCATCTCTTCATCTTCCAGCCTCTCAGCACTAAAATCATCCAGAAAGGATTCACCACTGCCCATGTCTTCGTAGGAGAAATCACTTCCCTGCATTTTCTGTTTCTTAGCATGGGTGGCAAGTTTACGCACTCGTTTTGTACGGGGAAAATACATCCAGATATCATCCGCATTATTGAGCATGAGAACAGCCTGATCCTTGACCCTGCGGGGCTCCTGATAACGGATCAAATTCTTTTCGCCCTCATTTTTACTCCAGGATTCATAGACAAAGGTTCGTTTGTTCCCTGAGGTCGTGACAATGGTCATTTTTAATTTGCCGTAACTTGTTTCCGGCGATAACAGCTCATTAGCTTTCTCCACGATTTCCCTGCCGGTTAGCTCTTTTCCCTGAGCATATAAAAAACCAATTATGATAAAAATCATTGCACAGAATACAGTCAGAATTTTTTTCATAGGGTATCCTCCTTATATTGTTTTTATATTTATATTTACTCTTAATCCTCCTTTCAATCGGTATCGGTATCGGTATCGTAATCGGTATCGCTATCGCAATCGGTATCACTATCGTAATCACAATCAATATCGCTATCGGCATCGGGATCGCACTCGATACCAAACATGTACAAAAAGATCATATATTTTTAAATACCATACATCCCATTAACAATCAAAAATTACCCTTTGCTTTTCAATTGCTCCTCCATAGTTTTATGATAGGCCAGATGAGTCATGGCAAATGCCTGAAAGAATTTTTCCTTAAATTCTTCCTCGTCCACATTATAATGTTTCATCCACTGATCTTTATATAAGGTATAACTGAATAATGGTATCAACCCAGTAAAAAAATCAGCAATAAGAGACAAAGTTTTGTCGTAATCAGTTGATATCCCCCTCTTTTTTAACAGCTCAATTATTTTTTCTTCCTCATTTTTGATTATAATATCCATAAACCTGAAAAGTGAAGAATCCTTTGTACTCTTTTTTAACGATTCCATAAAAATAATCCGCAACACATCTTTTCTCTGTTCCCAGAAGGATAGATAGTGAAAAAAGAATTCCCTGAACTTCTGAGGGGATTGAAAATCCAGCATTTCATCCATAGAATCATCGATCAGATTGATAACCTCATAAATAAATTTATCGAATAAAGCTACTTTGATGTGGTTCTTATTTTTAAAATGATAATAGATCATGGCTTTATTTACTTTTGCATTACCGGCAATAGCATCTACTGTGGTTTTATCAAACCCTTTTTCAGCAAATAATTTCTCTGCTGCTTTTAATATTCTTGTTTTGGTGTCCAAGGTATAAATCCTTTATTGATTCACTTATTATACATATTAACTAACCAGTTAGTTACAAATTAAAAATAATATTTTTCAATGTCAAGTGTTTTGTTCAAATCTTTCTATTAAACCAGAGATATGGTATTATCGGACAATTACAATAATAATAATTCAAATAGATTTCAACTTCATTATTCATTATTCATTACTAAACCGGCTAACCGCAGTCCCTGACTGAGGTTTCTACTGTTACAATTTGTTACAATTTCCACATAATCCTGTAACATTTATACTGTATATTGATTTAAAAAGTATATGAAAAATGGTATGAATCATAATATTAAACGGAGCACAAAATGAATGTAAAAAAATCTATTATCATTATTGCAGGGATTCTCATTACCGGATTCCTGATAAGCACTCTTTTGAGCAATCAGAAAAAACCGATGAAACGCAGACCAGCACCAGAAAAAATCCTGAATTATAAAATTGATACAGTTACCAATCAAAATCTTTCAACCACCACTGAACTGGGAGGACATCTGTATGCTTTTGATAAAGTGGAGGTTTTTGCAGAAGTTTCCGGTCTTTTACTAAATTCAACCAAAAGATTTAAAGAGGGGGCTTATTTTACTAAAGATGAACCTCTGGTCCGTATCGATGATTCAGTGTATAAAAATAATGTACTGGCGCAAAAAAGCGGACTGTTAAATGCCATCACCCTTATGCTGCCTGATTTTTCCATTGATTTTCCTGAACGTGCTGAAACCTGGCGTAATTATCTGAAAAAATTTACTCTAAACCAGGAATTACCCCCTCTTCCTGATGCTGAAACAGACCAGGAAAGGTACTACATTGCTTCAAAAAATATATATATGCAGTACTATCAGATAAAAAGTATGGAGGCAACTCTGGCAAAATACACTATCTCAGCTCCATATGACGGTGTGGTCACTGAATCTATGATAAATCCGGGAACATTAGTGCGTATGGGACAAAAACTGGGTTCTTTTACCAGTACTGAAATTTATGAGTTAAAAGCTTTTGCTAATCTGGACGAAATAAAACACCTAAGAGTAGGACAAGAAGTACAGTTGACAACCGATGAACTCAGTGGTAAGTTCAGAGGAAAGATTGAACGGATAAACCAGATAATAGAAAAAAAATCTCAGACGGTTACAGTGTATATTACGACGAATAATCCTCTCCTGAAAGAAGGTATGTATATGACGGCTCAAATCAATAGTAATACCATATCCAATGCATTCCGGGTTCCCAGAACAGCTATGGTTGGCAAAGATCAGATATGGGTAGTGCAGGATTCGGTTCTGAAACTTCAAATAGTTACTGTAGCAGCAGAAGGAGAAGATCATATTATTTTGCAGGGTCTGCAAACAGGCACCAGAATACTGACTGTACCTCCTGTTAAAGCATATGAAGGAATGAAACTCAATAATACTGACCGACCTGCGGAGAAAAAACCAAAAGCACTGGCTGTTCCTGAAGTTTCTCCCAAACAGATAAATCAAGAATAATAAAAGGAACCGATGATCATGAAAAAAGCAATTCTTCCCTTTATTAAATATCCAATACTGGCACATGTCATTCTTGTTGCATTATTTCTGTTCGGATATGTAGGATTCAGAAGTTTAAAAACAACCTTCTTCCCCCCTATTCCCAGCCGTACAATTATGATCCAGGCTGCTTATCCCGGAGCCAGTCCGGAAGAAATTGAAGAAGCAATAGTAACCAAGATTGAAGATAACCTTAAAGGACTTACCGGTATTGAACGAGTCACTTCCGTATCCAATGAAAATTTCTGTTCCATTACAGTCAGAACACTGGCCGGTTATGATATCAATGTTGTACTCCAGGATGTCAAGAATGCTGTTAATAAAGTGAGCTCCTTTCCGGTAGGTATGGAACGGCTGACCATATTCAGACGCGAACCTATGAATTTTGCCATTGATTTTGTCCTGGCCGGCGATACTGATCTTAAATCTTTGAAAAAAGAAGCACGAAAAATTGAACGTGATCTCCTGGCCATGGAAGGCATCTCCAAAGTTTCTCTATCAGGATTTCCGGTTGAGGAAATAGAAATAAGTGTAAGAGAAAACGATATGCGCAGGTACGGTCTTACCTTTGATGAAATCATTAACAGTATTAGAAAAACCAATGTCCGTATGACCGGAGGGAAGATAAAAGGTGAAAAAGAAGAACTGCTTATCCGGGCCAATGTTAAAGGGTATTATGCAGAAGAATTACAAAATAATGTTCTTAAATCAACCAGAAATGGAGCCATCATTCGCTTAAAAGATGTAGCGACCCTGAAAGATAAGTGGTCAGAAGATCCTAACCGAACTTTTTACAATGGAGAAAGAGCAGTCAGAATAACTATTAATAATACAAATCAGGAAGATCTGTTCCAGATCACAGAGATAGTAAAAAAATATATTGAACAGTATAACAACAACAATACCAATATTCAGGCATATGTAGTGCGTGATGGCGGAGAAATTATTAATGAACGTATTGATATACTTGCTGAAAACGGATTACTCGGTATTTTTCTGGTAATTTTGTTCCTTTCTCTGTCTTTAAATCCCCGTATCTCATTCTGGGTTGCACTGGCAATTCCTGTATCATTTGCCGGAATGCTCATGATCGGACCTGCATATGGTCTGACCATAAATATCATGTCCCTGATGGCAATGATCCTGATCCTGGGGATTCTGGTTGATGACGGAATTGTCATTGCAGAAAATATCTATCAGCATCATGAGAAAGGTGAAAAGCCCATTCCTGCAGCAATAAACGGAACTATAGAAGTGCTTCCTTCTGTGGTTGCATCAGTGCTTACCACTATAGTCATTTTTACAACCTTCTTTTTTCTGGAAGGCGGTCTGGGAGACAGAAGCAAAGATTTGGCCTTTGTGGTGATCAGTACACTCCTCATTTCTCTGATTGAAGCTACCTTTATTCTGCCTACTCATATTGCCCACTCCAAGGCCATCTGTGATGTGAACCGGAAGAAAAATATGATCGAAAAAGGGTCACAGAAAGTACTATACTGGATCAGAGACAAAATCTACAGTCCTGTACTTCATTTTACTGTACATAATCCTTTAATCACTATTGCAACCATTGTGGCCTTGTTTATGATTACTCTGGGTGCACTTCGGGGAAGTATCATTAAAACCACATTTTTTCCCAGTATTGAAAGAAGAAGTGTGAATGTAGAATTAGAATTACCTGCAGGAACTCCTGACAGTATTACTGACAGCCTTCTGATATACATGGAAAATAAAATTTCTAAAGTTAATGATATATATTTAGAAGAACACCCTGGTCAGGAAGATCTTATCCTTTCAATTACCAGAAGAACCGGACCTGGTACTCATCAGGGAAATATGTCTGTGACCCTTATCAGCAGTGAAAAAAGAGAATGGACCAGTATGGAAGCAGCAAATCATATGAGAGAAATGGTAGGGAATATTGAAGGAGTTGAAAAATTGACCTTTGGCGGAGGAGGGCGCTGGGGAAAACCCATATCCATTGCCCTGGCGAGTAATAATCTGGAACAACTGCGCAGTGCTACAGAAGCACTGAAATCCGAATTCCATAATGTCAGTACACTGAAAGATGTATCGGATAATGATCCCCCCGGACTCAGGGAAGTACATCTGAACCTGAAAGAAAAAGCGTATGCTTTAGGATTAACTACTGCGGATGTAGTTAATCAGGTCAGAAGTGGTTTCTTTGGAGGTCAATCACAGCGTATTTTACGTGGTATTGACGAAATTAAAATATGGGTTCGCTATGACCGAGAAGACCGCTCATCACTGGCAAAACTGGAAAATATGCGGATCCGTCTGCCTGACGGACGTTCCTATCCTCTAGAACAAATCGTAGAATTCCGTATTGAACGGGGAGTTATGGCAGTTAACCATATTGACGGACAGCGGATTATCAGTGTAGAAGCTGATATTGCAAATCCGAAAATTTCTGTACCGGATCTTCTTGCAGACATAGAAAAAGAAATCCTGCCCGGTATCATGAAACAATTTCCGGAAGTACGGTATTCTTTTGAAGGTGAAAGTTATGAAAATAAAAAAACCATGCAGGCAATCAGCCGGGTTGTACCGCCCATACTGATTTTAATGTTTCTGATTATCGCTATTACATTTCGTTCTTTCAGTCAGGCATTTATTGTCTTCCTTCTTATTCCATTCAGTCTTATTGGTGTATTGTGGGGGCATCTGATTCAGGGATACATTGTAAGTATGCTTTCCTGGTTCGGAGCCATAGCACTTGCAGGTATTGTAGTTAACGACTCCCTGGTCTTTGTTAATACCATGAACCGGCTGCTGAAAGAGGGGAAGAAATTCAGAAGTTCTTTATATGAAGCCGGACGCTCACGTTTTAGGCCAGTACTTCTCACTTCTATAACCACAATCGCCGGCCTGTCACCTCTAATCTTTGAAAAAAGCCATCAGGCCCAGTTTCTTTCTCCTATGGCCATTTCAGTTGCCTATGGACTACTCTTTGGAACTATTCTTACTTTGATCATGCTGCCTGCACTACTGGCAGGAGTAAACAGAATCAAAGTTTTATTTTTTAAATTAATAAAAGGGAAAAAACTGGCAGAAGCAGCAGTTGAACCAGCTGTACGGGAAGAAATATTTGCCCGTGAATCATCAAGTAAATCTTGTAAGGATGGTGAATCATGAAAAAAATAATTTTTATTATACTCTTTATGTGTTTTTTAGGAGTGGAACATACATCCAGCCAGGATGTGCTGACCTTTCATAAAGCTGTAAAACTGGCTTTTGAAAATAATCATCAAATTAAAGTAGCATACAATAATAAGCTGATCGCAGAAAACAACGCTCATCCAGGAAATGCAGGACTGCTCCCTGATCTGAATATTACAGGAAATATAAATCAGCAGAACACAAGCGGATTATCTATGGGATCTGACGGAACAATATCAAATCTTTCCGCAAAGATGCAAGCTTCCTATACCCTTTTTGACGGATTCGGTAATATTTACAGATTGAAAAAGCTGAATAAAGAAAGTGAGATCAGTACATACAATACACGAAGTTTGATCGAGCAGACTCTGCTGAGAGTGAGCAGTGCATATTACAACCTAGCATCAGCTGAAGAAAACCTGCGTATTTCCCGGGAACTTCTCTCTATCTCCAGGGAAAGACTGGACAGAATCAAAAAACGATCTCAGTTTGGTCAGTCTAGTAAAGTTCAGGTTTTAGCTGCACAGGTTGATTTTAATAATGACAGTATAACGGTTGTTATTGTACAGCTCAGATTTGAAGAAGCGAAAAGAAACCTGAATGCACTCCTCAATCTGGAGATCGATACTGATTATACAGTTGATCCTGAGATTGAATTTACCAACATTCCGGAATTATCTGAATTGAAGCAAACTGCTAGAGAAAATAACGCGGCCTATCAGTCAGCAAAAACGGCATTGAAAAAAGCTCAGCTGAATAAAAGCATAATCAGCTCTTTCCAGTTTCCTCAGATTGACCTATCCGCATCATACGGGTATACAGGAACCGGATCAGATATTAAGGATGCTTATCAGGATCCGAATAAATCTTGGACAATCGGAGCATCACTTATGTTCCCTCTTTTTAATGGCTTTCAGACTCAAATTCAGCGCCAAAATGCAGAAATTGGAATAAAAAACAGTAAACTTCAGAAAAATGAACAAGAGCTTACTTTAAAGAAAGAGCTGATAAACAGTTTTGAGGCTTATAAGAACAGCAGAAAAATACTGGAACTCAACCAACAAAATCTCCAGGCTGCTCAGCTGAATTTTAAGAGAACTGCAGAACTTTTTTATCTGGGACAGGTAACCAATACTCAATTCAGGGAAGCACAGCTTAATCTGATCCGGGCAAAAAACAGCATAACAGAGGCGAAATATACTGCGAAACTTGACGAACTTGTTCTGCTGCAGATTACAGGCCAGCTGATCAGTTTTGTTGAAGAATAAACAGAGCTTGAATAATTACTTGAATTATTTTATTATATATTAATTGAGAAAAGAAAATGAATAAATATTCCGGGCACAGCATGAAACCATATATTCTCATCATTGACGATGATGAAAAACTTAATCTTCGGTTAAGCAAATATCTAATCAAACAATTCGGTTTTACTGTTGATACAGCCTCCCATCCGGCAGAAGGAATGCAAAAATTAACAGAAAATCAGTTTGATCTGTTGATTCTGGATGTTATGATGCCGGATACGGATGGATTCGAAGTTCTGCGTAAAGTCCGACAACAGCAGGAAATCCCGATAATCATGCTCACCGCCAGAGGAGATGTCACGGATCGGATAGTGGGTCTGGAACTGGGTGCTGATGACTATGTTCCCAAGCCCTTTGAACCCCGGGAACTGGTGGCACGGATCCAAACCGTACTGCGTCGCTATTCCGGAGAGAAAAAAACCAAATCGACTTCCAAGCAGGTATTTGGTGACCTGGAAGTAAATTTTGATACCCGTTCCATAAAGATAAAACAAAAACCTGTTTCGCTCACCCATCTGGAATTTGAAATACTCTCTCTGTTCATCAAAAATAAAGGAATAGTTCTGGACAGAGATTATCTGCTGGATCAGCTCCGCGGCCTGGACTGGGATGCCTACAACCGCTCCATTGATGTATTGATCAGCAGACTTCGTCAGAAACTCCAGGAAAATCCCAAACATCCAAAATATATTAAAACTGTATGGGGAACCGGATATATATTTATAGGTCATAAAAATGAAAAGTAAAAAAGAAAATATAATCCGATTATCACTGTTTATCAAAATTATCCTGATTTTTATTATCTTTTATATTGTACTTGTTAATATTCATATGTACACTCACAAACGGCTGGTCAAAGCAACCCGTATACAGGAACTTCAGCAGGATAATATAAATCTTTGCAATTATATTATCCAGGATATAGGAAGCCCGCCTGATACTTTAAAAGCTCGATTACTTGCAGAACGAATGGACATAGAAATTCTAATTGAGACAGATTCTTTGATTTGGACTACTCAGGAAAAAATAAAACAGTTTGATGAAACTACATTACCACAATTCAAAAACAGCAGCACCACACGAGCCGGATTTGCAAACGGTGTGAGAGTGGATATAAATAAAAATGATATCCGGTATCATTTCATTATGAGAACCAGATTAAAAAAGTGGTCCCATCTGTTAAATATAGTCGGACTGATACATCTGAGTGCCATAACTCTCATGATTATACTCGTCTATGCAGCCTTACGCTGGATTTTACATCCTATTGGCACGCTGCATCAGGCAGTACAGAATATAAAAGAAGGTGATTTATCAACAGAAATCACAACTGATCGCAGAGATGAACTGGGTGAGCTGATCACTTCTTTCAATAAAATGCGTATTCGAATTCAGGAAATGATCAAAGCCAGAGATAAGTTGCTTCTGGATGTCAGTCATGAACTGCGTTCTCCTCTTACCCGAATTCTTGTTTCCCTGGAAATGGTTGAAGACTGTGAAGAGAAAGAAGACCTGTTTGCTGACATCCGTGAAATGGAAACCATGGTAACAGAACTTCTGGAAAGTGCACGTATTCAGAGTAAATATGGAGGTATTGATCTTCAGACAGAAAACTTGTCTATGATTATAAATGAAGTATGTCAGAAATTCTCTGATCAAAAACCCGGGATACGCTTACATTCCCTACCCAGAAAAATTCCTCTGCTGCTCGATTCCGAACGTATTAAAACTCTTTTTAAAAATATCATCTCTAACGCGTTAAAATATTCTGATCCTGAAGGGCAACCAGTTGAAATTTCTGTTAAAAAAAATGATGCTGAGGTAACAGTTACAATTCAGGACCATGGACACGGTATTCCGGAAAAAGAACTCCCTTTTATCTTCGAACCCTTTTACCGGGTGGACAAATCCCGCTCCAAAAAAACCGGAGGGTACGGACTGGGTATGAGTCTCAGTAAAAAAATTATCGAGGCTCATAACGGGACCATAGAAATCAAAAGTACAGCCGGAAAGGGAACCACTGTTTTCCTGAGATTCAGGAAAAATTGAAAATAGATTTATAAAATCTATATGCCACAATTGGAATGTATTGATATCCAGCTTTGCACGCAGCTGTCTAAAAAGTCAATGCACGTCTTTGCGAGGAGAGAAGCGACAAAGCAATCTCCTGGCGTTATATCGAATATTTTCATATGATCCACCAGGAGACTGCTTCGTCGGCCCTGAAAGACAGGCCTCCTCGCAGAGACGTGGTTGACTGCTGTCATTGCTGTAAATGGTATATATTTAGGACTTTTTTCGACAGTCTCGTCACATTTCAAGACCCTGTCAGGGATATAAAAGTAACATACTTAGACCTGACAGGTCTTGCAAGACCTGTCAGGTCTGTATTACATTTAACTGCCAATAGTCTCATATAGTGAAATCACTTCATAAAAATCATCTTCTTTACCTGAATCATATTTTTACCGGAACCATCAGCAGGATTCATAACTATTTTATAAAAATAAATTCCAGCAGCCATAGGAAAACCATTATGATCTGTTCCCTTCCACGTTGCTGCATGCTTTCCAACTGATAAAGTATTATGGATTAAACAGCTGACCTCTCTTCCGGCTACATCATATACAGTTAACTTAACTTTTCCCTGAACCGGCAAATAAAATTCAATGGTTGTTTCCGAATTAAAAGGATTTGGATGGTTCTGTTCTAGCCTGAAAGCTTTCGGTACTGCCAGGGTTTCTGAATGTATTATCCCTGTTTCAGCTTCACTCACCAGTCCGGTTAATACGCCAAATCCATCTATATGATACACACAATCGGATTTATTTTCGAAACCGGCTAAGGCTGCATATTCTAAATCTTTATTGCTGTCCCATATTCTGAAACGGATAGTATCATTCTCTAAAAATCCATCTGTAGTATCTGCAGTCTGTATATCATCGCCCCACACCGTGATCGCTGTGTTCTCTCCCTGCCATACTCCTGCACCACAGCAGAGACCAGCAGAGTTAAACACACCTATTTCATCTCCAGATTTCAGCAGAGCTCCATCCCAGTAGCAGGGATCAATAGAACTCGGTACCGCCACTGTACAATTCTGACCTGTATTGGAGTTAAATTGAAAATGCTGCGTACCTTTGAGATCATCTGATAACGAAGGATTTTTGTTGGCATAATTTGGAATGATTTTAGGACTGCTCGCATCAGGATACACAAGTGTTGCTGCTTCATTCAGGTATACTTTATACCCTTCACCAGGCTCCATATCACCTATGGTATTAATACCATATGCCGGTACATATGTTTCTCCGGATCCATTCTTAGCAATTACTAACTCATCACTGATACTTGTCAGCGCTTCAGCTATATCCATGGAGCTGGTAGGTAAATAACTAATGATACTCCAGCCATTCTTCAGATTAATCGGTGTAGTGGGATTTACCAATTGACCTGTAATAACCAGATCAGCAGTCTCTCTTAAATATCCCTTATATCCCCAGCGAAAATCCATATTACCGATATTATTGATCCCGTAATCAGGGACATAAGTATTACCGTCACTGTCTTTAATTATCACTATCTTATCTTTTATCTCACTCATTACTGAATCAATATCAGCATATAAAGGATCAATGTTGATAGAAAACATATTCCAACCCTGTGCAAGATCAACCTTACATTCAACCAATAAATCAACGGTTTTCTCTTTTATGAGTACTGTTATGACCTTATCCCCTGCATTAGATGTAATCTTAAGTAAACCAGTATCATTACCGCTGCTTAATTGACTCCGATCTACAGTAACTGTTACAGAGACAGAATCATCTCCTGTGCTGCTGTGGGGATCTATAGAAGTAATCCAGGATTTATCAGGAGTTTCTGACGCACTCCAGGTTAAAGTACCTCCTCCGGTATTTTCTATATAAAAACGTAATTCATTTGAGGAAGTATCAAAATCTAAGGTATCAGGATATACTGATAGAACAGGTCTTGATCCAACCTGAAAGAACTCCGTCGGTGCACCACGTGGTTTAAGGAAAAAAATTTGTTTTGTGTCGTCATCCCATAAATCATGTACATGCACACGCATCGTTGGAATAGCTTCCTCAGATATCCAGTAAGGAGTGCTTTGTAAAGTACCGTTTACATTTTTGAAGATGCAATTTTTTGTATTATAATTAGCTACAATGAGCTCAGGAAATCCATCTTCATCCAAATCATTGAGCACAATATCTTTTGCATAGCAGTCGATTGTATTGTTTAGATACTGAGGAGTTTCAGATAATGCTCCATCCTGATTGTTAAATAGAACAAGCTCTCCATCATCCACAGTAACTATTTCCAAAAACCCATCTCTATCCACATCAGCCACATCAAAACTCATAGCACCATGACCTGAAGATGGTGCAAAATAGGGAGTTTCGGAAAGCAATCCTGCTCGATTCGAAAAAATAAGTATTGATCCATTTCGGTCTGATGTCAGAAGTTCTGGATATCCATCATTATTGAAATCAGCAGCTCTCACTTTCATGTACATCATACCAGAGCCTACTTCCTGAATTTGTTCGAATGCCCCTTCATTGTTTCTATATACCCGAATCCCCCCGGGTTGCGTTGAGGTCGCTAAATCAGGATCTCCATCTGCATCAATATCCGTCCAGATCAGATCTGTGAAAAAATATCTTCCTGCAGTTCCTGAATCCACTACAATTGGAGTATTATTTAAACTGCCTGATTCATTTTCAAAAATTCTTACCTTTGACCAGTGCCCTGCAACTGCAATATCCTGATCCCCATCCGCATCCATATCAGCAGCTTTAATGACATGAATATGTTCTATGCCATTAAAAACAGGAGCAAATTCATTGTTTCTTACATATTGTCCGTTCTTATACAGATATAGATCCAGTTTTTGACTGGCATAATTCCGGAAATTACAGATAATCAAGTCCTTATAACCATCATTATCAATGTCAGCTGACTCCATATAATGATAGGATTTATCATCAGGTAAAAGATCCGGTATAAATTCTAAATTAATAGAATCCAGATAAAGGACATCATCTTCTTTTGAAACACAATTTCCCTTGTTTATAACTGGAAATTTCGATGCAGCTAATGAAGAAGGCAGATGGCAACAAAAAGTATTTGTTTCTGTTTTATTATATTCATCATAATTAATATAAGTGGGATAGTCAATACCAGTATCATGAAGGATCATAAAACGTTGAGCTCCCTCTTCTTTGTATCCAACACCAACTGTTGCATGTTGACCATATGGAGGACCTTGCCAAATAACAAACAGAGGCGCCTGATAGGTGTCAATATTGGATGTATAATCTTCCCATTTCTTCCCCAGATGACCTGAATAGATAAAATCAAAATGATTTCCATATTCTGCAGCCTGGGCATAATATACAATTCGGGTGCCAAATATGGATTCATTAAAACTATTCCAGCGTAATTCCTCAGCAACTGCCCAGTAATAACCGGTAGCACTGTTCCCTCCCGGGATAAATGTATCATACCCATTATCATTCCAGAATCCAAGTATCATGGTCATACAGATTACCCCACAATTCATGTACCAAGGATAGTTGGGAACACCCGGAATCATAACTTCTATTGTATCTTCATTTGCTTCCAAAGCAGACATTGCAAGATCTAATTGTGACCAAGCTTCCTCAACCCAGTTGTAATATTTTTCCGATAAAGTAAATGTATCTGCCATAATCTTTTGTTTATTTAATGACAATCTTGTCTTTTCTTTAAACCACTTTTCTGATTGGATCTGCATTGAAGGCCAATGTATATATTCTTTTCCGGTTGCAATAAAAATTCCTTCATCACAGACAATAACACGGGATGGTCCGGTAATATTCAAAAGCTCCCGAACAGTTTCATCAAATGGTCGGCCAAACATATAGAATAAAAGGGGGAAATGATTACGGTTAGGAGCAAGAGCAATGGTTAAAACATTGTTACCATTTGACTCTTTCACAGTATGACAGAAAAAGATATGCGCATGCGGACTCCCATCCAAATTATAATAAGTTTTATGAAATTGAGATTCAACCGATTCAGTTTCAAGAAGTGTTTTTGCATAATACTGGGCCATGACCTGTGTGGTTGAATCCATAGAGTGCGCACATAAATCTATAGGAAACATAAAAAAGAAAAGAATAAGTAAGTATTGCAATTTGATTTCCCTTAATTTCATTGTATCATTCCTCAGGTTTTCCTAACTCAGATCTGGTTTAATAAAGTAATACATATAGTAAATGTACTAATAATTTTCTCCTTCTCACTCTAATAATAACATCTTCTTTACAGCAGTAAAACCACCCATTTGAATCTTATAGAAATAGATACCTGACGATAAACCTTTTGCATTAAAAGTAACTTTATAATGTCCTGGCTTATAATCTCTATCCACCAAATTAAACATTACTTGCCCCATAAGATTATAAATTTTTAATACAACCCGACATGACTCTTTAACATAAAATTGTATAATTGTCTTTGGATTAAAAGGATTTGGATAGTTTTGTCCAAGTATAAATTCTTTCAGTAACCCTGAATTTCTGGTATTTTCAATTCCTGTACCAACTTCTGCAACCAGCTCTGTTAATACGCCATATCCATCAGTCTGATAAACACAGTTAGCTTCATTTTGAAAACTGACAGAAGCTGTATATTCTGCTTTTTCTGTGCTGTCCCATACTCTGAAACGGAGGGTATCATTCTCTAAAAATCCATCTATTGTATCCGCTGTCTGTACATCATCTCCCCACACTGTAATAGCTGCATTTTCTTCATTCCATACAACCGCTCCGCAACATAGACCGGCGGAATTGAATACTCCGATCTCATCTCCTGAGGCCAGTAAGGTGCCGTCCCAGTACTGAGGTTCTATGGAACTCGGCACCACTACAGTGCAATTCTGACCTGTATTAGCAGTAAACTGAAAATGAAGGGAATCTTCTTCTATCATATCATTCCGAATGATATATAACCCATCATCTCCATCAGCCACATATACAACATTTTCAACAACCTCTACCCCATAAGATTTTCCTCCCGTATTATAATATCCCACTTCTTCCGGATTATAGGGATCAGAAATATCAATAATTTTCATACCGTTATAGTAATTTGCTAAATATACATACTCCCCTTTGACTGTTATACCATGAATTGCATAACTTCCTATATTCAAGATTCCTATTTCCTCTGGATCAGAAGGATCTGTAATATCAATAATGCACAGATCTGATTCTGCTATATATGCATATTGTCCATTGACTGCAACACTATAAGCCCAATTATCAGTAGCGTAAAAAGCTTCTTCCACAGGACTGGACGGAATTGAAATATCAATTATCCACAATCCTTTATGTCCGCTTACATAGGCATAACCACTGCTTATATCTACATCCAATACATAATCTCCCACATCACAAGATCCTACCTTTTTAGGTACAGAGGGATCAGAAATGTCAATTATACAAAGCCCGCTGTCACCATCAGCAACATATGCATAATGTTCTTTTACTTTAACAGCATGAGCTTCATCACCAGTATCATAATACCCAATTTCAGAAAGATTGCCGGGCTCAGAAATATCTATGATCAAAAGCCCATCCTTATAATCCGCCATAAAAGCATAATTGTCTTTAACTGCGACATCATAAGCTCTTTCTCCGGTATCATAATAACCCTTTTCTACAGGATATAAAGGATCAGAAATATCTATGATCAAAAGCCCATCCAGATTATCCGCCACATAAGCATAATCGCCATCAACTGATACAGCTCGAGCCTCATCGCTGGTGTCATAAAATCCCAGTTCTGCAGGATCAGCCGGATCTGTAAAAGCATCAATACTACGGAGCCCGCTATTACCTGCTGCTGCATAAACAAAATTTTCACTTACTGTTACTTTAAAAACACCACCTTCGTAACTTATAGTACTCAACTCCGCAGGATCAGACGGATCAGAAATATCAACTACCCTGAACCCATCATTAAATGCAGCATAAGCATAATTTCCTGCAACTGTCACATCCTGATTAAAATAACCTGGATCATAAAACCCAATCTCTACAATATTGGCAGGATCTGATACATCAAGAATCCGGAAACCATCTGAACGCGCTCCTGCATACACATAATCTCCAATAACTCTTACAGAATAAATACTGCATTCTGTATATGAACCTTTTTCTTCAGGATTGGAAGGGTCAGATATATCAACAATGAAAAGACCGCTGTCACCATCTGCTATATATATAAGATTCCCTTCTATATATACATCATGAGCGAAATGTCCCGGATCATAAGATCCTATCTGTGAGGGATTGTAAGGATCTGAAATATCGATAATCCTCATACCACTCCATGCATCAGCAATATAGACATAATTATTTTTGAGTTCAATTCCGCTGGTATAGTTACCTGTTTCAAAGTATCCTGCTTCTGTAGGATTTCCTGGATCCGATATATCAATAATGCGCAAACTGCCGTCATAAATGACAGTATAGACATAATCACCTTTCACTTTAATATCTGTAATCAAGGAAGGCAGAGCTATTCTCCCAATCATAATAGGGTTTGCCGGATCAGTAAAATCTGCAATTTCCAGATATCCTCCATTACCGAAATATGCAGTATCTCCTGATACAAACACTGCCTTGCAAGGACCTCCGGCCCAATGACCAATAAGAGTGGTATTCAGATTTTCCTCACCAAATACTTGTGAATTAATATTGCAAAGAAAAATTAATCCTGTTAAGACAAAAAAGATAATAAAATTTTTATATCTTTTCATGACTTTCCTCCTTTTTTACTGAAAAATCTACATCTTACAACTCTGACAGAGTCCAAAACCTTGTCGTAACTGTCGAAAAAGTCAATGCACGTCTTTGCAAGGAGAAGCGACGAAGCAATCCCCTGGCGTTATATCGAATATTTTCGTATGATCCGCCAGGAGACTGCTTCCTCGGTCTTGAGAGACAGTCCTCCTCCCAGAGACGTGGTTGACTGCTGTCATTGCTGTAAATAGTATATAGTTAAAACTTTTCTTCGACAGTCTCGTCAGGGTTCAAGATCCTGTCCGGGTTATAAATGAGACAATTCAAAATTTATTAATTCATAGAAACACC
>JAWODZ010000131.1:0-3405 GCA_046483025.1 bacterium | reverse complement strand
GATCTTTTGCTTCAGCTAATACTTCTTTCATTCTTTTAGCTTTACCCCCACCCTCTATATCTACCACAAAACCATCCTTGACGATAAAAGAGACAGGTTCATCAACTTTTCTGATATCCGGATGGATGATACTGGCATCACAGACTATCTTTCCGTTTGCCGTTTCTTCAATAGGAGCAATATTTGATTCTATATTCGGGGGGCCACAGACCTCTCCCGGTTTACTACAAAAACCTTTCTCGGTATTTCCTTTTCTATCTCCGAGCTCCATAGATAAATCAGTTCCGGCCGGGGTAGTTAATCTTGCTAGATGAGCTTTGGAAAACAATTCTGACATCTTTTCAACAATCTTTTCCTGAGCTGGAAAATCTGCTTCCAATCCACCTGAAATCAAGATGTTTTCATGATAATCAGGCATACTAACAACTCTTGCACCCTGGGAAGCTGCTTTTCTGGTTGCTTCAGCCCAGGTAATTGAATAGGTAGTCGGTGCAAATATCACATCAGCTTTCAGCATAGCATGACAAATCATTTCCGGAGGATTCTCCCCGTTTGATTTTCTAACTGTCATAATACATAGAGCTACTTCCGCGCCTCTCTCAAATGCTACCGAAGCAATAATTTCGGCAATATTTAGATTATTGGTATCAGCTACTATAAGAACCTTTTCATTTTCTTTCACACCTGCACAGACATCGACTAATTTCCTGGCACCTTTCATCATTTCTATATTTTTCATTTAAGAATAGACCTCTCTCTTCTCTTAAATTTTTCAGCCATACGGATACAAAGGATACAAAAAACAAATTTATCCCGTAATCGCTAATCGGCTCACAAAAGAAGCCTGTCATATATTTTAAAACTTACAAATTGCCTATTTCTATAATACCTCATCTATTATAGAATTTTTTTAATCTTTTCCAAATCCACATTACCACCACTAATAACAACAACTACATTTTTGTTTTTATATGGGAACTTACCCCCTAAAAGGGCAGCCAGGGCAACCGCACCCGATGGTTCAGCTAAAAACTTATCTTCCATTAACAGTGTCCTTAAAGCAGTCAATATATCATTTTCAGCAACTAACAGAACATCTTCGGCATATTTCTTTACAATACTAAATGCCAGGTCTCCGGGTTTATTGCTACGCAATCCATCAGCAATAGTATCAATATTAGTAAGTTCCGTAACTTTACCCTTTTGCAGCGACAGATGCATACTGTTACTTCCTTGCGGTTCTACTCCATATATTTTAACTTTAGGGTTTTTCTCTTTTATGGCAATCGAAATACCGGATATGAGACCTCCGCCACCTACAGGAACAAGAACAGCTTCTACATCAGACAAATCTTCTGATATTTCCAAAACCGCCGTACCCTGTCCGGCTATAATCCAGGGGTGGTCAACAGAATCGATAAAAATCAACCCCTCTTTTTCAGCAATTTCTTTTGCCTTCTCATTTCGCTCATTGGTAAATTTCCCCCAGGGAATCACCTCTGCGCCGTAACCCTTAATAGCTTGTACTTTTGTTACAGGGGCATCAACCGGAACTACCACTCTGGCAGGATAACCGACATGAGAAGCAGCATAGGCAACCGCTTTACCATGGTTTCCCGACGAGGCCGTGATAACCCCCTTCTTTCCATTGGAAGGATCAATTTGTAAAATATAGTTAAAAGCACCTCTTGCTTTGAAGGCATTGGTATTCTGCAAATTTTCTAACTTCAAAAATACATTGTTTTGAGTCATTTTACTTAGATATGTAGAATAATATAAAGGAGTATGCTTAATATATTTTGATACTCGTTTATAGGCTAATTCTACATCTTTCAATTGAACCATTGATTGTTTTTCCTTTCTAAACAGTAAATATCGCACCCGCATAGCGGGTGGCTTTAAGAAGCCTCTAAAAGAGGTTTAACTTTTTATTATTCAGTTTTTTTATGTTCTTTTCTCTCGAACTTTTAGTTATCTTTAAACGATTTTTTTCAAACAATATATATTTTTCCTCTATTTAGATAGTTCAGGTAAAAAAATATTTCAGTTAGCATAGCTTTTTCTTTATGGTAAAACCAATTTATTTAACCATTACCACCTTCTTAGAAGGTGGTTTTTTATGGTTAAATAAATTGAATATTTTAGAGTCAGTTTCCTGTTTTTCGAAAGACTTATCTGACTTTTTATCTTTTTTCTTAGTTATTTTTCTTATCTTTTGTTAGAAAAAATTAATCACTCTCTACAAAAGCAATAACATCAATTTCAATACATACCCCTTTGTCAAATTGTCCGGTTGCAACTGTGGTTCTGACAGGTGGGTCTCCGGGAAAAAATTTTTTATAAGTATTGTTGAAAGGTTGAAATTTACTTTGGTCATCAATAAAGACAGATGTCTTCACTACATTTGAAAGTGAAGAACCGCTTTCTTTTAATAACATTTCTATGTTTTTCATTATTACATCTGTTTGAGCTTCAATATCTCCCGGAAATAATACTTCTCTGGTATCCGGATCTTTGGCAGTTTGTCCGGAGGTAAAAAGTAAACTCCCTAATTTGATAGCCTGAGAATAATGACCTCCAGGTGCCGGTATCTTTTTTGAAAAAATAACTTCTTTTTTCATTTTTAAAGTCCTTTCCTTTTTACTTTAATATTTTTCTGATACTCTTATAAAAATTGATCTTTTAAGGATGAGTTTTTAAAGCCCTAATTACTGTTTCTTGAAGAAGAGCTACAATGGCTTCCTGGGATTTTAAAGAAATGCCATCAACGGATGGAGAAGGAATGTCAAGATCACCATCTACACACCCTGTTTTAACACACACATCCAGCATTTTTTCTTCCATTCTTTCGGTATGCATCAATTCAGTATTCTCTAATAAATAAGCCAATACAGCATTAATCCCATAAGCGCCCCAATTGGAAACTGCAGCCATTGCCAGGATATCTACCATTGAAGATGAAGCAATCCCACTCTGGCAGGGACACTGGCATACTTTACCCCACGGCTGAACCTTCTGCACAGTATCCAGAATAATACCGCAACCAAGTTCATTGCCATTATCCCCAACACTTACTGTCAAAATACCCTTTTGTCTGGCAATTTCCACAAGGCTATCTAAAAAAGCAAATTGATTAGGGTCAATATTCATCCCATTCATACTATGGTAGACCCCTTTATTGTTTGCTCCAATTCTTTCAACAGCAACAATAGCAGTAGGCTGATATTCCTTTAATATCCTGTCAGAATTGTCCGCAGCCTGTTCCTTCCCTACGGGGAAATCCAGAACCATCAAAGGATTAGTTCGGGTAGAAAAGTCGTGAGGGATGGAGGTACTGCTTTCTTGAGGTCTTCACCAAATCTTGGCAACTCTAGGTGCAGTACGAGTTATACTTTCGGTTCGCTC
>JAWODZ010000022.1:0-7387 GCA_046483025.1 bacterium | reverse complement strand
ATGGACGTATGAATATGACAGATTGATTGAACTGGCGCATGAGAATGCCATGTTGGTGTATCTCTGGCTGGAGCTGCCCCATGTGAATGAATTATTCTGGGAAAACCATCCTGAATGGAGAGAACGAACTGCAACCGGAAGAGAAGCAATAGTGGACTGGCGGCGTCATATGGCTCTGACAGACACTGCATGCCTTGAAGCGGTATTCAATGAGTTATCAGATTTGATCCAGAAGTATGACTGGGATGGTATTAACCTGGCTGAACTTTATTTTGAATCTCCGCAGGGTCCGGAAGTTCCAAATGTATTCACTCCCATGCATTCATCAGTGCGTAAAGATTTTCAGTCTCAGTATGGGATCGATCCCATTGAATATTTTAACCCAAATTCTCAATATTATTGGAAAAACAATAATGAGGACTGGAATAATTTTGTTTCATATCGAAAAGATTTGATTATTGACCTTCATCGTAAATGTCTTAAATTTTTCGATCAGCAAAATCAGCAGAAAAAACAACCTATGGAAATAATAGTTACTTCTTTAGATGACATTCATGCTAAAAATATTGGTGCGAATACAGCAACTGATACCAGAAGACTGATCGCCTTACAGGATGAATACCCTTTTACTCTGCAGATAGAAGACCCTCAGGAGTTGTGGCATCAGGGACCAATGCGCTACAAAAATCTTTCTCAGACCTATCATAATTTAATGGGACGGGACTCTTTAATTCTGGATATTAATATTGTATCGTTCCGTTCCTTTCAGGAGAGCCTGGCTCCAACCCGCCAACCTACTGGAATGGAACTAAATAACTATCTTTATTTTGCTTCTCAGGATAACAACAGGGTGGCCCTTTATTCAGAGTCAAGTATTTATCTGGTTGATTTACCCTGGGTGTCCTATTGTCTGGGATGGAGAACGAAGGAAAATTTTACACCTGAGAAATGGGAAGTTAGATCATATAATACTGTAACTCTGGAATTAGATGCGGAACAATATGAGAATCTCATAGTGAATGGTCAATTATGGCCTGCCTACCATAAAGGTAGATTAATGCTGCCTGCAGGAACTCATGAGATCAAGTCAATGAATAAAATCAGCAGTTGGATCAACACCCTGAAATCATCAGCCAGATTGGTTGATATAACCGGAGAGTTGAAATCCTGTACAATGAATGGTCAGGGGATAGTAATTTCCTATCATTCTACAGTCAGAAATTATATTATTATTAATGAAGAACCAAAAGAAATTTATCTTGACGGCAATAAATTTTCTGCAGAAGTATATGAAGGCATACCAGGATATTCAATACAATTACCTAAGGGAACTCATGATGTAAAAATTCACACTGAAACTAAGGGGGGCTCTTCCCGGAATAATATTAGTATTTTAGGATCTTTTTTAATAGTTACTCTCAGTATTCTGGCTGGCAGTGTATTATTAATACTGTATACCATACGATTCAGGAAACGCAGTCGTAAAAAAAACAATAAGTAAAGATTTTTATTATATAGGAGATTGATTATATGCCTTTTAGTTCCTCTGTTTTTGAAATTCTCTTTCTTTTTTCAGTTTCAATTATATGGCTGATGATTATTTACCAGCTTATATTGAGTTTTTTTGGATACTTATACCGTCAGCGCATTGAAAAGGAAAGATGGAATATTAACCAGTACCAAGAAGATTTACCTTCAGTATCGATATTGATACCTGCCCGGAATGAAGATGTGGTTTTAAAGAAGACCTTAAAAAATATTTTATCCTTGAATTATCCTGAGCGGAAAATGGAAATTATTGTTGTTAATGACGGATCTACTGATAATACAAAATCAATATTGAATACCATGGCTTCACAGGATAAAAGAATCAAACCAATTCATCTCCCGGTTGCATCAGTGGGAAGAGGAAAAGCTCATGCTCTTAATACAGGACTTAAAAAGGTGGGTTTTGATCTTATAGCAGTCTATGATGCTGATAATAATCCTGAGCCAACTTCCTTAAAACAGTTAGTACAGCGTCTGATATCTAATGATAAATTAGGTGCTGTAATTGGAAAATTCAGAACATCAAACCGAAAAAAAAATCTTTTAACCCGGTTTATTAACATAGAAACCCTTAGTTTTCAATGGATTCTTCAGGCCGGTCGTTTCCGTGCCTTTGGTATAGCCATACTTCCGGGTACCAATTGTGTGATTCGTAAAAAGGTGCTGAAGAGCTGCGGAGGTTGGGATGAAAAAGCAATTACAGAGGACTCTGAATTATCGGTAAGAATCTATCAAAAAGGCTGGAAAATTCAATTTGTCCCTACTGCTGTAACCTGGGAACAGGAGCCGGAAAAATTAAAAACCTGGGTTAAACAAAGAACCCGGTGGGTGAGAGGTAATAATTATGTTATAAGGAAATTTTTCGGACAAGCTTTGTTGCTAAAAAGCCGGATTCTTTCCTGGGAATTTCTTTATTTATTTCTGCTCTATTATATTTTCTTATTTGCTATTGTTATATCTCATTTAATATTTATTTTAGGAGGACTGGGGGTTATTTCCATAGCTGCTCCGGGTCCTTATACAGCAGTATGGGGTTCTGCTTTTATTTTATATATTCTGGAAATTATTCTGGTACTTTCCTATGAGGATGAGGACAGTTTTTTAAATATTCTGATAACTGCGTTTATGTATTTTACTTATTGTCAGTTGTGGATTTATGTGGTGTTTCGCTCTTTTTTTCTGGATATAACCAGAAAACGGGTGGGGATTTGGGATAAGACGGAACGGACGGTTCAGTTGGAGGAGGAGGAGTGAAGATAAAAGGAAAAAGACAAAAATGAAAGATAAATGAAAAAAAGAAAATGCAGAATACATAATGAAAATTGATTTTTTAAACATATTTTTAGTTATCCTTTTATCAGGTATATCTTTGATATGCCTGGCCCAGAGTGATTCTTCTGCTGTAAATGAAACGAACAAGTCTTTACGATGGGATCCGCAAGCAAGTTTTTGGTGGGAGTTTTACAATGAATCCACAGTGCTTCAGAAATTTGATGATAATTTTATTTCGTTTTCACATACAAAACCTGGTATCAGAATATCAGGATTATTGGGGAGGACAGCGGAATTCTATTTTCTTTTACGATATGGTAAAGATCAGCATCGGGATTTCTGGAATAACCGGGCTGAGACCGGCATAGGACTGAGGATCAAATTATTCAAAAAAGTTTTTGTAGCTCCCTATATTGAATTAATTCAGGGATACTATATGAACATACCTGATAAGTATCCTCAACCACAAGAAGAGAAGTACGAGGATGTACGAGGTGGACTCTTGTTCTGGTATGGATGGGATAACTATTTTCCCTATACTTCTTTATTTTCTTTTCCTAAAAAGTTTTGGGGAGAAATTTACAGTGAGATGAGTTATTATAAGAATCAGCGAAAAAATGTGATTGGATACTGGCACATAAAAAGCGGATTTCATGTGGTGCAGTTCTGGAAATCCTGTGTTGATGTATACGGTGTTTCCTATCTTATGAAAGATATTAATAAGGATTTCTGGAATAATAAAGCTGAAATTGGTCCGGCAATAAGGATAAAGCCAGTGTCCGGACTGGATTTGCAGTTTTTTATGGAATATCTTTTCGGAACTTATTATGGAATCGAAGGACGAGATCCAAATCCCTATCCTCAACAATATACAGACCGGAGAGTAGGGCTGATTTTCTGGATAGGATGGTAAGAGATCAAAAAATATCACAGGTTTTATGAAAAGAAGAGTAAATTCAATATCGGGATCGGGATCAAAATCGAGATTGAATGGAGAACAATAAAAATTTTATCTGGAGAATAAAGGATGAAAAAATATCTAATTCATACTGTAGTTATAATAGTTATTATAATTATTTTTAAGACGGCAGCGGTTTTTAGTCAAAATCCAGGTGAGCTGATCTGGAAAGCTTCGACCGACTGGCATGTTCATGCAGTAGCACCTGCAGGTGATTCTGATCAGGATGGATTTACTGATATTTTTGTCGGTTCCGGTGATAATCTGATATACTGTTTTTCAGGAGGAGGGTTAAATGAATCCTCAATAATCTGGTCCTGGGCTACATCTTCCGATATCTGGACAGTAACCCGTTTGTCAGATATAAATAATGACGGTGTGGATGACTGTCTGGCCGGAGGGGCTGATAATACAGTATACTGCATGTCAGGAAAACCATTAAATGGACTAACAAAGATTCTCTGGTCTTTTTCGGTCGGAGGTGATGTTTGGTCAGTAGCTGAAATCGAAGATGTCGATGATGACGGAATTAATGATGCTCTGGTCGGTACCGGAAATGACATTATATACTGTCTGGATGGCGCTTATGGTAAAGTTTTATGGTCATATAATACTCAGAGTGATATTCTATCAATAACAGCCATACCTGATGTTAACGGAGACGGAAAACAAGATTGTCTTGCAGGTGGTATGGGAGACCGTATTTACTGTATTTCTGGAGGAAGTTCGGGAACAGGAGAACTTTTATGGTATTGTAATACTCAAAGTACTATGAGAAGTGTGTCCTCTATTAGTGATGTGAATAGTGATGGTGTTGCTGATTGCCTGGCAGGCGGAGAAGATGATTATATTTACTGTATATCAGGAACAAACAGCGGGAAAGCAACTCCGATCTGGACCTATAAAACCGGTTCTACAGTGCTTTCTGTTTCCTCCATTGACGATGTAAACAATGATAATATATCCGACTGTCTCGCTGGCGGTAAAGATAACAAAATCCTCTGTCTGTCCGGTAAAGATGGAGAGGAGATCTGGTCTTATACCAGTAAAAGTACAGTAACAGTTGTTTCTTCTATTCAGGATATAAATAATTCTGGAAAGAGTGATTGTATTGCAGGAAGTGAAGACAACCGGATTTACTGCATTGAAGGACAATCTTCCGGAAACGGAGAACTTATCTGGTCTTATAAAATCACTGCAGGAACGGTTACCTGTCTTACTCCTATTGATGATTTGAATCAAAACGGTGTTCCGGAAGTAGTGGCAGGTTCTGATAATAGTTTTATTTACATTATTGAAGGAGGACAGAGTAGTGTGGATGTTGTAGAAGATGAGGAACCTGATACTGATCTTCCTTGCTCTGTATTATTATCTCCGAACTATCCTAATCCTTTTAACAGTGAGACAGTTATTAATTTTCACGTTCCCCGGTATGAGCATGTTGTGCTTGAAATTTTTAACATTGATGGTGAATTACTGTTAAAACCCATTAATGGTTATTTTCTGGCTGGAACCTATCGTGTCCGGTGGAACGGAAGAGATAATTATGGCATATCTGTACCTTCAGGTGTATATTTTTATCGTTTAAAGTCACCGTATGCTTCTCACACTCGAAAAATGATGTATGTTAAGTAATATTATTTGTATAGAAATTATTTGATGAAAAGAAAGTTAATTTTATTATACTTGCTAGTATTTATAACTGCAAGCTTAACGAATGTTTTAGCTCAAGCTCCCGGTGATTTGATATGGAGCAGATCAGTAGGGTTGAATGCCAATTCAATCTCATCAGCAGGAGACGTGAACGGGGATGGATATGCAGACCTTTTTGTGGGATCAGAAAATAATTTTACCTATTGCTTATCCGGTGGCGGACCTGATAGGGGATCGATAATTTGGTCACATAATGTCACTATGGATGTCTGGTCAGTCACTACTTTATCTGATGTTAACGGAGACGGAATCAATGATTGTCTGGCCGGAACCGGTAATGATACAGTATACTGTTTTTCAGGAAAACCGGCCAATGAAGGAGAAACCAAAATACTTTGGACCATGCCCACTAATGGTCGCATTTGGACAGTAGCTCCTATTAGAGATCTTAATGGAGACGGAATTAATGATTGTCTTGTAGGATCAGCTGATAACAATATTTACTGTATCAGTGGAAGCAATGGACAAAGGTTATGGTCCTATGCAGATATGGCAGATATTTTAACAGTTCAAGCAATACCTGATGTGAACGGAGACGGAAAAGATGATTGTCTTGCAGGAGGAGAACAAGACAGCGTGGTATGCATTTCGGGAGGGAGTTTAGGTACCGGAGAACTTCTCTGGTATTTTAAAATATTTGAACCGAAAGGTGCTTCGGTGAAATCTGTAGCTCCTATTCCGGATGTGGATGGAGACGGCTTTGCTGATTGTTTAGCAGGCGGATTACATGAAAGGATCTACTGTATTTCCGGAGCAAGTCAGGGAAAAGCTGATGAGATTTGGTCATATCCCACCGGTGCTACCATTGAATCAGTTGCCTCTATTTCGGATGTGGATGGAGATGGATATGCCGATTGTCTGGCAGGTGGTTATGATGATATTGTTTTTTGTATTTCAGGAAAAACCGGAGAATTGATCTGGTCTTATTCTGCTGCTGAAACCGTATTTGATGTTAAGAGCATATTGGATGTGAATAAAGATGGTATTGATGACTGTATTGCCGGAGCAGGGGATAATTTAGTTCATTGTATCGATGGAAAAAGCGGGAAAAAATTATGGACCGGTCCCACAGTTGGATCGGTCATTTGTGTAACTTCAATACCTGATATAAGCGGTAACGGAGCACCGGATGTGATAGGGGGATCAGATGACAGTTATGTATATGTTTATGAAGGAGGAGAAACGGTTGAAGAATTTGTATCAGTTCCGGATATGCCTTACGGATCATCAGAGTTTAAGGTAGGGACTTCTGCAGATTTCAGAACCGGAGGGTCAGAAAATAATTTGGGATACTCCATAGAATATAAATTTGACTGGGGAGATGGAAACATGTCTGACTGGGGTGATGAAGTACGTAATTATACCTATGTCAATGCTGGGTCCTATCATATAAAAGCAAAAGCACGATGTAAAGTTCATACTATGGTTCAGTCAAATTGGTCGGCTGCGATGACAGTTAACACTGCAGGGCATACTCTACAGATTTCCATTCAGGGATCGGGTACTGTATCCCGTGATCCTGATAAAAATTCCTATAATCATAATGAAACAGTTACTTTAACCGCGCATCCCTCTTCTGAATATCAATTCGATCAATGGCGTGGAGATATTACCAGTACTGATTCTTCAATTGATTGTGTTATGAATACTGATAAAGAAGTCACTGCTTATTTTTCTCAGATTCAGGAATCTGTATCAGCTCCTTCTGTTCCGGAGGGGCCTGTTACTGGTCAGGTAAATCAGGTGCTGGACTATACAGTCAGCGGTGCTGAGAGTAATCTGGGTCATGCTGTGGAATACCGTTTTGCCTGGGGTGATGGTAGATTTTCTGACTGGAACGGCGGCGCTCAGGAAAACAGCTGGCAGTCTGGCACGACTACATGCGGCGTCTCTACG
>JAWODZ010000159.1:0-8666 GCA_046483025.1 bacterium | reverse complement strand
TTAAATGTTGCCAGCTTAGATCATATTTATTTAAGCTTAAATCGCTTGTACATGACATTATTAATGATTTCGCCCATGGCTATATTAATGTTGCTATTAATGCGTAAAATGTTTGAAAATAAAAAATTAAACGCTATTATTTTTATTATGCGTTAAAAAATACACTGCTTGTGAACGCCCGGAAGCAATGTATGTCTGACCCCGTGGAATAGAACCACATAATATAAATAGTTGTTAATTAATAAAGTTAAATGCTGTTTAAAGCAAATATAATAATATATTTTATTATTCCACGGGGGAGTTTACATTGCTTCAGTGAACAAGCAGGGTATTTTAGCAGATTTCCAGCCAGCCGGAGGTTTTTTTGGTTACTTTTTTTTAAAAAAAAGTAACCTTACAGACCTTTTTGAGGAGTAATAGCGATAACTTCAGAAAGGATTTAATTTGTGTTCCACCCTCCACCCCTGGATTCCCGATACAAACATTCGAGAATGACACTATGAGAACCCTAAAACCCCGAATGTCCGTAAAAAGTCACCCTGACAGGGTCATGACCCTGTCAGGGTGTTTTGTATACTATCACTTCTAACATTACCCTACCCCCCATGCCACTCAGGCAGCCAGTACTTTCTGGGAGGGCGGCGGCCATAAAAAATGTCATCCATCCCCAAAGCAAGCCGACGGGACACGCCATTGCGTTTGATAAACCAGCGGACAATATTGTGCATGAAGGTATGAGGATGTGAGTACGGACACACCTTTAAACACACAGAACAATCGGATCCCACCCTGCACCAGTAACGGAAACACTTCTCCTGACTGCTCTGCCACTTCTCTACCCCCTTCACCACTTTTTTATCTCCCTTTTCTATGGCTCCGGAAGGACAGTTAACTGCACATTTTTTACAAATTTCACAAAAATCCTGCACCCCGAAGGTGATTTTCTCATCACAGATGAGAGGAAGATTGGTAGTGACTACTGCAAGTCTTACCCGGGGACCGAATTCAGGTGTGATTAAAAGTCCCAGTCTGCCCAATTCCCCTAATCCAGCATCCACAGCAATGGGACCGCACATTACCCGGTAGTTACTGTCCACATGTGCTCTGGCCTCATACCCCAGCATATGGATATACCTGGCAACAACCAGGGCTATCTGGCTGACCATGAGATATTTTGTTGCAGATTCAGTGGTTACTATATGGTGAGGCGCATTGCTGATCATATCATGATCCATTTCCACTGCAAACACAACAGAATAAGTATGATCCAGTATAATTTCTGATCCCCATTTTCCGGGAGATCTGCCAATATTGCTGTACACATATGCCTGATTTAATCTGGTTATCCCTACCAGATCTGCACCTAAATACTGTGCAAATCCTTTGATTCTTTTACTGCCTTGATCAGGACTGATTTCAATTTTCTTTCCTTCCAGAGGTTCCGGTTCCCAGTCCAGATCCTGAAATATCCTGTTCTTAGCATCAAATACTGCTGCATTAAAAGGAGTGGTTTCCGGATGATAGGTTTCTGCATCTTTTCCCTTCAATCCTGGTAAATCTCGTATATTCTCATCTATCTCTTTAAGTTCCGGATGCTTTTGATAAAACCGGTCAAATTCCCGCATACCAGGTTCCAGCCGCCAGAAACGGTGAAAAATAGCATCCCTTTCATCTGTCTTACTCTGTTTGGATACAATGTTTAAAGGAGAAGGAGAGACAGGAAAAATCAACACCGCAAAAAATAATAATGAAAGTGCTGAAAAAACACCCAGGTAAACAATCTTTAAAGGATGATTCCACCACAGAAGAAAAATGAACAGAACAATAACAGGGATAATTAGAATCCCTGAAATGACAGCTGCCCTGTATTTTCTTTCAAAAACAGAAGTCACACTGAATAACAATAATCCGAGGATTAATAAACTGATAATTAGAAATGTAATTATACTTATTGCGATAGTCATAAGGATCCTTAATTATGTTAGTAAAAGTAGTGAGTAAAGACCTCAAAAATTTGGAACCCATTGGAGACTATCGAAAAAGTCAACTCATGTCTTTGCGAGGAACAAAACGACAAAGCAATCTCCTTCAGTTAAGTTAAAAAATCTAGGGGATTGCTTCGTAAAAAACACTCACAATGACATATTTAGGACTTTTTCGACAGTCTCCCGAGGTCTTGAATTGAAACATGTTTAATGATTAAATAATCCTAACTTTATTACTTTGCATACTCTGCGTTTAAAATCAGTTTTAGACATATCCGGGCAATTAAGCTGTACATATATATATAAAAATAAACACTAAATAATACCATGTATAAAACGTTTCACAACAGATTTATTGCTGTTTTCCAACTCATCAAACGTACCCTCAAAAACAATATTACCTTCACTGAGCATTGCTACCCTGTTGCCGATTTTTTTAGCACTTATGAGATCATGAGTTACTGCAATAGAAGTAATATCCAGTTTGCCCTGAGTTTCAACAATTAAATTATTTATTGAATTTGCTCTGATTGGATCCAGACCTGTGGTAGGTTCATCATAGAGCACTAATTCAGGATCCATGATCAAAGCACGTGCTAATCCTACTCTTTTTTTCATCCCCCCGGAAAGCTCTGCCGGCTTCTTTTCCCCTATACCGGATAAGCCCACCAAGCGCAGCTTTTCTGAAACTTTTTCCCTGATGATATCATTAGATAAATTTTTATGATACTTTAAGGGAAGACCGATATTTTCCTCAACAGTCATAGAATCAAAAAGAGCGGCTCCCTGAAAAAGCATGCCCATCTTTTTCCTTTTTTCATATAATTCTCTTTGCGAAAGTGCAGTAATATCTTCCCCATCTATTGAAATTGATCCTTTCTCCGGTTTGATCAAACCTATAATGGACTTAAGCAATACTGTCTTTCCGCATCCGCTCTGTCCAATAATGACCATTGTTTCCCCAGCAGGAATATGCAGACTTACACCGTTTAATACAACTTTGTTTTCAAATCTTTTAACTATGTCAACTATATCAACCATATTAAAACAGTATTACTGCTAAAATATAATCTCCTATTAATATAAATGCTGATGAATAGACAAAAGCTTTAATGGTGGAAAACCCCACTCCTTCTGCACCTCCTGTAGTGCGGAACCCAATCGAGCATCCGATCAAAGCAGTGCCTCCTCCAAATACAATAGCTTTAATTAAACCGGATATTACATTATATACAATAAAATACTTCTGCACACTGTTGAAAAATGTAAAAGTAGATACGTCCAGCATAAGACAACCCACTAAAAAGGCTCCCAGATGGGCAATAACATTTGAAAATATAACTAATATGGGAAGCATTATTAATCCTGCAAAAAAACGAGGAGATGCAAGAAATCTCACTGGTTCAATTGCTAAAGTCTCCATGGCATCAATCTGCTCTGTTACTTTCATAGAGCCGAGTTCTGCTGCAATGGAAGCCCCCACTCTGCCGGCAATTACAATACCGGTTAATACTGGTGATAATTCAATGAATATTGCCGCACTTGTGGCTCCCCCCAGAATATCCATTGAAATTAATCCAAAGGAGCGAAATTGATAGGCTGCCTGCCAGGCAGAAACTGCACCGGTAAAAACACTCACTATAAAAACCAGAGGTAAAGAATTCACCCCTACTTTTAGCATTTGCTTAAAAAGAAGATTTTTATCATTAATAATATATTTACTACTGCGTAAGATGCGCAATAAAAGCAGGGCTAAGTTTCCAATTTCTCTAAAAAAGGTAATAATTCTTCTTCCCAGATTGTAAAAAAAATTTTCCGGTATCAACAATACAAGCCTTTTTTATAAATATATTTTTCCACTTCTTTGGGCACTAAATATTTAATTGATTTATGTACCTTAATCCTTTGTCTGATATCAGAGGAAGATATATCAATCAAAGGAGAATTAATAAATTTCATTTGTTGAATGAATGGTTTTTTTATATTGGTTATATCAACCCCGGGACGTCTTAGCACCAGAACTTTCATTTCGTCAAGTAATTGATCCGGATTTTTCCAACTTTTAAAACCTACCAGATTATCAGCACCAATGATCAAAAAAAACTCTGTATTACTGTGTTCAGTGTTCTGTTTAAAATGACGAACAGACTCAATAGTGAATGAAACTCCACCCTTGTTGATTTCATAATCATTAACATCAAAATAAGGATTATCTTCCACTGCTTTTCTGAGCATTATGAGTCTTTGTTTATTACGAGAAATTTTTTTATCTAATTTATGAGGAGGAGTTGAAGCAGGTAAAAAAATAATTCTATCCAAATTTTGATTTTCTCTTACAAAATCAGCACATATTAAATGCCCTACATGAATAGGATCAAATGTGCCCCCAATTATTCCCGCTTTCAATTGTATAGCTTTTCTTTCTTATTAATTAATTTATTTCACCCGCCTGTTCTTCTGCCCTCTTTGCCCAAACTGTTTTTGAATATGATGTAGTAAGTTGATTGTAATATTTTTTTGCTTCTTCAATATTATTCATCTTTAAATTACATATAACCAGCCAGTATAGAGCATTTGGAACAAATTCAGTATCACCATATTCTTCCAAAACATCTTTATAAGAAATTACTGCTGCTCTTAAATAATTCATCTTTCTATAAAGTTCAGCTGTTTTATAAACTTTTTTAGCCAATTTTTTATGACAGTCTTGTAATTTCTCTAAAACTTTATTCTTCAGCTCTGAATCAGGATATTTAACCAAAAAATTATTAAATTGTGATATTGCTTTGTAGGTATATTCCTGATCTAAAGCATATCCCGGAGAAAGCTCATAATAGCAAAGTCCGACCTTATAGTAAGCATCATCAATATAGGGGCTGTTGGGGAGGCTTCTTATAAGTTTCTCATACTCTTCAATAGCCATTACATATTTTTGTTCATAAAAATATGATTCAGCTAAATAAAATTGTGCTTCCTCTACTATAACATTACCGGGGTTGCGAATTACAATCATTCTGAACCTATCTTGCGCAGTATAATATTTTTCTTTTTCGAATAACTTTTTTGCAGCCACGAGTTGCTGCTCCGGAGTTAATTGAGAATAATTAATCTTATTACCTGAACAACCAAACACCAAAATAACTATTACTATAGTAAAAGTACCTATTCTTCTATTCATATAATCTCCTGTCAACTGAATGATGATCTTCCACATTTTACTTTTTAAAACCACTTTATCTCCATAATGTTCCTGTTATAAAAGATATTTATGATAATTAAATCCTGATTACACTTGATAGTATGAACCATCTATCTGTTATTGTTGAGTTCTTTTTCCATACTACAGCAGCATTTAATATAAACTCATTATGTTTAGTCCTTTTACCCTCTGAAAATAATAAATTTTCATTAAAAATCCCAAATCCAAAAGAAAAAACCTTACTATTTTTATTTTCCTCAAAAAATCCTCCTTGTAGGGATAAATGCCTCCAGGGAACCAGGTTAATACCCAAATGCGGTTCTCCGGTAGCATTTTTTTTATCCTCGCTTACATTCCGTATATCCAGAGCAAACTGAAAAAAATCACTGGGAGCATAAGAAAAACCAATGTTTAAGGTCTCATCATCAAATCTATCCAGCTCAAGACGATCCTCTCTGTATTTCTGAGGCAGATCAATAAAACATAGCCCTATACAAATTTTTTTTAAAGTCTTTATCCAAATTCCATAACGATACCCGAATTTTATTATATTTGTATTATTGACTCTATGATACAAACAATCTCCTGCAATCCCAATTGATACCCGGGGAGCAAGCTCAAGTGAGACACATAATGAAGATTTTTTATTAGCTGTATAATCAGAGAGTTCTGTTATTTTTCTATTTTTAAGTCTGGTAATAGTTGTTAATGTCTCCTCTCCGATAACTATCCCAATATTTACTTTCTTATAATAAATTCCAATACCATGGAGCAACAATCCGATAGGAGTATCTACAGCATCAAATCTTCTAAAATTAGTGGTAATAACCGGGATTGCACACGGATTCAAAAAAATTAAAAAATTACTGTTACCATTAAGCGGGCGAACAGAAAAAGAAGCCGGGTTATAGTCTAAAGCAATAATATCATTTTTTAATGATAAATATGCTCCTCCAAGAGCTATTGGTCTGGCTTTCAAACTATTATAGATAAAATAGTTATCTGCATATGTAAATGTAAAAATATTAAAAAATATAATTATTAATATTACATATTTATATTTTCTTTTCATGATCAACATATCAGACACCTTTATAAGAATTTTTTTCTGAAAAAGTGATTATTAATATAAACACATCAAAACAAAGGATCAAATATACAAAATATTTTCCATGTTTAGTGAAAAAGGATTTACTTTTATTTACATAAACCGAATGAGTCATTACAGTTCTTTCCGATAATTTTGTTTTCTTTACTATCTTGCCATAGGGATTAATAAATTCAGAAATACCAGTATTAGCACATCTGGCTATCCAAACTCTGTTCTCTATGGCCCGTAATACAGCTATCTGGGCATGCTGGTATGGCCCGGATATATTACCAAACCATCCATCATTAGTTATAATGATCACAAATTGTGCTCCATTTTGGATAAATCTCTGTACCAGACGGGGAAAAACAGAATCATAGCAAATACCGGTAGAAAATTTGATGCAGTAATCACTACTGGAACTTTGCAGTGTAAAAACAGAAGCTGAATCACCAGAAAAATAATTACCAACATTCAAATCCAGAATTTTTGCAAGATTATAAATAAATGGAAATGTATCAACCAGAGGTACTCTTTCAGAAAACGGAACCAATTGAATTTTATTATAACTTTCTATTGTTATTGTTCCTGGTTTAAATAAAAATGCACTGTTATATCTTTTAACTGTATTTGAATCTGTCCATTTATAATCTATTGTTCCTGTAAGTAACGGTATATTAAGACTGTTTGCAAGGGTGAAAACAATATTACGATAATATTTTTCATATCGCAAATAACAGGGAGCAGCAGTCTCCGGCCAGACGATCAGATCAGGGTCTTCTTTTGATGCTTTAATAGTTAATTCCCGATAAATATTAAAATTTTCATTTGTAAATCCCGGAGTCCATTTTTGATATGGGTTAATATTACCTTGAATAAGCGCTACTTTTACTTTTTCCTTCTCTTTAAATCTTTCAGGATGGAGAGATAAACCATATATAAGTGGCAGTAATATTAAAACCACGATTATTGAACCAATAAAAATTACCTTTTTTTTATATTTTAAATGTTTTATTAATTGAAAAATTAATACATTTATCAAAATTATCCAAAACGATATACCATACATTCCGGTAACAGAAATATACTGTATTAAAACCGGATAATAGGTTTGGGTATAGGCCAGAGAATTCCAGGGAAAAGCCATAGAGCCTGTTGCAGCTAATAATTCCAATGATACCCAAATAAACGGGGTTACCCATATAGCTGCTTGCCCAAATTTTTTACGGAATGCTGCATACAATAATGAAAAAAAAGCAAAATAAAAAGAAACCCAGATAATTGCCCCTATAACTCCCATAATAGTTGCATGGCCAATCCAGAATATTGTCCCTGCAGCCCAAATTAGGCCTACCAGATAACCGACTCTAAATGATTCTTTTATATTTTTACCTTCCAGATATAAGAAAAAGGGAACTAATGCACCTAAGGCCAAAAATCCAGTGGGAAAAGGTGGAAAAGAACATATCAGGGTAAAAGATGTTAATAAAACTAATAGAAAACTTTTTGACGTCAAATTTTATCCTCATTTCAATTATTAAAAGATTGATTAAGATGATCAAGATAGTTTGTAAGAATAAGTACAGAAGCTATAACATCCACCTTGGATTTATTACGACTTGGTTTCAAATTCATATCATGCATTATACGATGAGCCTGAACAGAAGTTAATCTTTCATCCCATAAAATTACTTTAATCTGAATCCGGTCTCTCAACTTCTCAATAAATTCAATAACTGAATTGGTGAATTGACTTGTCTTGCCTTTTAAAGTCAAAGGATAACCAACAACAACACACTTAACATCATATTGCTCAATTAGCTTAAGAATTCTCTCAATCTTTTCCGTCTCTTTTAACCCCTCCAGAGCATATAAAGGTTGAGCAGTAATTTGTAAAGGATCACTAATGGAGACACCAATACGCTTCCGACCATAATCCAGACCTAAAATACGGCCTTTAATTTCCAATTTACTCCAGTGGTTGTTTTAATACTTCTTTTAATAATTTTCCAGCCTTAAAATGAGTTTTACGCCTGGCTGGCACATAAATTATTTCACCTGTTTTTGGATTTCGTGCTTTTGGTTTTGGTTTGGTCTTTTTTACTTCAAAAACTCCGAAATCACGAATTTCAATCCTCACTTCCGGATCAGCTTCTTCCATAAATTTTCTTAAGGTTGTAAAAACCCCATCAACAATCTTCTCATCTGTTTTTTTATGCGGAAGCGGATCAGCTGTTCCCTTTCTCCCTGAGAAAAAGGCAGGGTCTCAAAAGAGAAACTGAATGTTTTTTGAGTGATCTCCGGAAGCAGCAAAGCCGCTTTGCCGGAGAGGGCCCCCATTTTTTCTTGTCCCTGCTTGATCGCCGACAAAAGCGGACGGGGCGTCCGGATA
>JAWODZ010000113.1:0-6912 GCA_046483025.1 bacterium | reverse complement strand
TTGATAATTTAAATTTTTTAATTAAATACAGTCTAATCAAGTTCGGTAAAAAATCATGTGCCACATAACATGATTCAATAAATGGATCATGATTAATTTCCCAGGTTGGCTTTCTAATATCTAATCCATGCGCAAGATCGTTACGAATACCATTAATATAACAGATCCTTTCCTTAACATCATCTTCAATTGGCAATCTTATTATATTGTAATTAGATAATAATTGCTTAAAGCCTTCTATGGAGCTACAGGATGACCAATTACCGACACTGCCCTTCAAACGGTTTTTTAAATTTACATCACATAATTCTGAATTGTCAATAAATTTTTGTAATTTTTCTATAAATAATTCAAATTCTTTCGGTGGTTTAAAATTATCCTTTCTAACTTCAACTCTTTGAATAATTTCTGCAGCAATACAAGCAAAAAGACCGAAGTTTTCCATTATACATGTTTCAAGAATATTAATATATAACCATAATATTCTGCGTTCTTCATCTGAAGAAAAATTTTGCCTGTTTTCCCAAGCTATTTTGACTGCATCAACTAGATCATGAGCATATAATATTGGATTTAATCTTGAAAAAGTTGAAAAATATTTTATTCCACTATCTAAAAACACTCTTCGTCCAGTAAAAAAACTTAATATTAAACAAATATCATATATAGCAGTAGACTTATTTTTTTTAGTTAATAATAAAGACTTTTCTTCTTTTTCAACATAAACATTTGCAGTACAAATGTCATAACCATTTTTTAATTTTTTATGTAACTCTTCATATTTATCTTTTATGATAATATCATAAGTCCCTAAAGAAAAATTTTTGGGGTTCTTTATTGTACCTAAATCAAAATTTATCAAATTATATATTTTCATCACTAAAATAATTTTTTTTACAGCTAAAGTATAAAAAATTGATATCTATATAATCAACATTTATCATAATTAATTTACTTTTTTTTACCTCTCAAAAAATCTTTCGGATTTACAATCGGTAAGATAAAGTTACTTAAACAGGTTCTCGCACATTTTTCATAAAATATGCCTCGAGTTGTGCTAAATGAAATTGCTATAATTGATAATAAAAATTCATCCGGCATCTTCAACTTATCATCATTTTGTTCAATATTTTTTAAGCCGATTACATGGTAATCATAATTTACTAGAAGTTCACTAATATCTGATTGTTCAGTCTCTTTTCCTTTTATTTTAACACCAATTCGGATAGTAATTATTTCTTTATCATTATTTATATTAAAACCAACGGAAAATTCAGATGAAAGCTTATCTGTTTCAATTTTATCATTATTCAAATTATTAAAATAGAATTTAATTATATTTATATTATTCAAACGATATCGGACTGAAAATGATTTTTTATTCATTATGCAGCACCACGTATTTGATAGTCACTATAATTATTCATATTATTGGACCCATATAAATCATCAGGAATTGATAAATATCTTTCTGTATTCAACCTTCTTTTGGAATATTTTTTTATATCAGATATTTCAATTTTATGTATTACAGTTATATTATCTTTTTCAAATAATGGGATTTGAACTACATCAACTCCTAATTCAGCTTCAATTTTAGTAATAGTCTTTAATGTTAAATTAGCATTACCAGCTAATATTTTACTTAATTGCGATTCCTTCATATCTAAACGTTTTGCGAACTCTTTTTGTGTAATATTATCATCTTTCAATATCTTATATATCTGAGCTGCAATTTCACCTTGTTTTTGAACAAACTTTTTGGTAGAAAGTGGAATTTTTTCTACAATCTTTCTGAACATTGTTTTTTTCATTTTTATTCCTTACTCAAACTTCAAATTTCCAACAAAGATATTATCTTCTATGCATAATGTTTTTTCTTCAATAATTCTTTTATCTATTCGATTAGATATTTCTGACATAATTTTAACAATATTATTTAAATATTTATCTTCTTGATATGTTTTGGTCTTTTTGATACCTCCTGATCCTAAAATCAATATTATATTACTATACCTGCAACAGTAAAGACGAATATTCCCCCTCCACAAAGCAACTACACTATCATTAAATCTACTCTCCTTAAGCTTAAAAAACCTTTCTTGACATCCATATTTATTGAGGATATCATCAAGCCCATAAACAAGTGGTTCAAATTCTGGATTTGTTTTAATTTCCGGATTTGATAAAAATTTTTCAAACTCTGTAATTGATTCACCCTCAAGTCTAACAGTATATAATGTTGCTCTTGATCCCTTTTCGTATAATTCGATTTTAAATTTTAAATTCACTTATAAGTTAATTTTTATTATTTATAAATGCAAGTATTTTTATTTTATATTATTAATTAATCCTCTCTAGAACAATCTCTTCATTTATGAAAATAACAAAAGGTTTTTTTCAATAAATTTTTTATCCAATATAATAGTATAATTTTAACAATTTTTTACTATAATATCAAACATTTTTCGAAAATAAATAATATATATACGAAAATTTCTGCACTATATATAAATATTAATTTCTAGCTTCATTTAAACATTCTTCACTTATTTATTGGTAATGTTTTATTTAAGAAGTAGTAGACCTTATCAGATATAAAAAAATTCAATATTAAAAATAAATATTGAATTTTATAAAAATTTTCATACTTAACTCTGGTGTGACTCAAAAGTATGAAAATGTCTTAAAGACAGAGTTTGCAGAGATTACCTCAAAAAATGTAAATATTCAATGATTATAAATTTGCCATTTTACGAGCTTTACGAACTCTGCGTTAACATTTTTTTTAGTCAACTTCCGGATTATATTATATCTAAACAGAAATTTAAATAATACAAAGCACGCAAATAAAATCTCCTGCAAAAAAGAATAACAGAGTACGGAATAATAGAATATCGGATTATTCCAAAATCCATTATAACCTCCCACCATTCCATCATTCCATTATTGCAATTTACCTTCAGAACTTATACACTCATATGAAAAATTTTGACCAGCCTGAATATTGTTTTTATTTATTTATATACTTTTCTATACCTGCCACAAACACAATCTCACCAAATACAATAGTATGATAGTCAGATTCAGGATATTCATTTTCTATTGAAGGATCCAGAAACTTATCCGGTTTCATAGAATCATAATATATTTTTCTGCATTCTATGATCAGTTCCGCCTCATTGAATACGGGTGCCTCAACCTTATATGCTGATACCGGAGTCAACCCGCTTCGGGAAATTTTATCCTCATCTCTGCCGGATACAGAACCCAGATACTCCAGGGTTTGTTTCTGTTCTTCTGAAAAACTGCAAAGAGTAAAATGTTCATATTTAGTTATAAAACCATGTGTATACCGGGAAGGCCGAACGACAACCTGAGCAAAAGGTCGGTTCCACATACATCCCAGACTTCCCCAGGATACAGTCATAGAATTATATTCTCCATCCTTAAAATTCCCGGATGTTAATAAAAACCAGGTATGATCCCATAGATCATAAATCTTTACTGAAAGATCTTCCACCGGTATCTCTTTTTTCTTCATATTTCAGCTCCTTTCTATTTCGGAATAATTAAAAACTTCAACGCAACCAGACCAAGAAACACGGCAATTACCAGTCTGAAATATTTTGAAATCCTAAATGTAAGGATAAAGCTTTTTCAATTTCTTTTAACTTTGGGAGTATAATTTTCCCTATAACCTTGAGCAAACGTTTTTTATCTACAGTTCTTATCTGATTACATTTTACCTTTGAATTTTTCGATAATCCGGAATTTTGAGAAGATAAAAATACCTCAAAAGGATACATCTTTCCAATATTAGAGGTAATAGGGATTACAGTTACAGTTTGAGCATATTGATTATTAATATTGTTGGAAATTACCAAACCTGGTCGAATCTTATAAATTTCAGATCCTACAGTCGGATCTAAACATACTAAATAGATTTCACCTCGTTCTGGAAATTTATTTAATTCCATTTTTCCAAATCAGCCTGTTCCCATTCTGAATTAACTTTTTTATCCTGATGGGAAGTAGCCTTATACCCTTCTTTCATAAGGTTTTCAATCTTTTCTTGTTTCTCTTTTTTGAACTTTTCTTCTAAAGCACGAGCTATAAAACAACTTTTATTCTTTTTATGTGCTAATTCTTGAGCAACATCATCTGGTAAAGTAATGTTTAATCGCTTCATATGCATCACCTCCTGTATATAACATACAATATAATATGTGTATTGTCAATACAGGAATATAAATATAGCAAAAAATTTTTAATAAATATCTTAACAATTTTTTAAATCAAAAACAAACTCACAAAATCTTATCATAAGCTTATGTATCCCTGGGCAGTAAAAATATAAATGGTAAACAGCCCAGCATAATAAAACTGCCAATAACATAACTTCTGAACAAACCGAACATATCACCCATTAACCCTACCGCCACAATCACTCCGGAACGAAGTACAAAACTCAAAAACATATAAATTCCGTTTGCAAGAGCTCTGTTTTCCGGATAATTTTCCTGAACCATGGCCATAATAACCGGCGTTACAGAAATCGTGATAAATCCCAGAATGGGAAGTAATATAAATCTTTCCCACCCCTCTATTCCTATAAAAATCAAAAGAAGCAATGGCGCACCCACAAAACAAATATACAGTAAAACCTTTCTTCCGAATTTATCACTAAGGGAACCACTAACAAAAGCTCCTATCACTCCTGCTCCCTGGAGTATTGTCAATGAAACTCCTGCCAGCCATAAACTGCTTCCCTCTTCTGTAAGAAACGTCGGTAAAAAGGTGGTCAGGGAGGCCTGGACAAATCCGCGTCCTATTATCACCATGGAAAGCGGAAAAATCAGAGGTCGCATCTTTTTTAAGGCCTTTTTCCAGGGAAGCGGTTCATGAGTTACACGGTGATGGATATGCACATCTTTTAATTTGATAAAAAGAAATACAGTGGCAAGAATTCCGCCTATCATTAACCAGGGAAGACCTTTGACAGTTAGGTGGGCCAGGGCAGTTACCACTACAATTGGCCCCAACGTCCGACCTAATTCACCTCCTACCATCCAGAAACTCATACCTTTGCCCAGCGAGTTTCCTGACAATCTGCCAGTTATAACCGGACCTACTGCATGGAGTGCAGCAGAGTTCACACCTGCCAGAAGGAGCACAAATATTAAAAGAGTAAATGATGGGATAACCGGAGTGATGCTCATCAAAACTGCACCTACAGCCGGAGTGAAAATTACTAAATGATGGAGGTGATAACGATCCGTCAGATGTCCGATAAAAGGCTGAATGACAGAAGGGCCGCGCACAAAAACTGTGAGTAAGCCGGCCTCAGCTTTGGTCAGCATTAGATTCTGAATGAAAACCGGCAAGAGAGGAGCGATAAATGCAGTATAGGTGTCATGAATTCCGTGACTGGCTCCTATAGTAGCAACCCGGAAGGTGTCAAAATTCCTGTTTTTCCCTGCGCTCCTCTCTCTTCCCTTCACTGAATCCCGAAATTTTTTGTTCATTTTATTCTTCAGATTCAGACCGGTTCAGATGTTTTTCAAACCATTTCTTTATTCGGGGCGAGACATCCATTAAAAATTTCGGCTCTCGCGGACCATGCGGCGTTCTGGGATATACCACCATTTCAGTTTCCACTCCCAGTCGATTTAATGCCCGGTAGAATTCCTGCCCCTGAGTAAAGGGTACCCTGAAATCCTGTTGCCCGTGAATAATCTGAGTAGGTGTAGACACATTTTCAATATAATAAATGGCAGAATGTCTTTCATATTCTTTATAATCTTCCCAGAATTCTCCTCCCATATGAGCAACCATATAATCCTGAATATCAGTGGTAGTAACCATACTGATGAGATTGGGAAGACCTGCCCCCATACTTGCAGCTTTGAACCTATCCGTTTGAGTAACAACCCAGGAAGTCATATATCCCCCATAGCTCCATCCCATAACACATAAACTGTCAGGATGACCAACTCCCATTTCAATCACCTTATCTACTCCTGACATACAATCTTCATAATCACCATACCCCCAGTCCTGATAATTAGCATATCTGAATTCTTTTCCGTAACCTGTACTCCCTCTTGGGTTGGGCCGGAGAACTGCATAACCATTTTGAGTAAAATACTGTACCATATAAATTCCCGGACTTCCGGTGAAACTACGGGTAAAAACACCTGCCGGACCGCCGTGAATTTGAAGTATCAACGGACATGCTTTTCCTTTTGTATAGTTCACCGGATAAGTAAGCAAACCTTCAATAACTTTTCCATCAGCTTTTGAATTCCATTCGATTAGCTCAGTTTTACCCATTTCCGGTTTCGGAACATCTTTGTGAATATCAGTGAGTTTCTGCATTTTAAATCTATCAATAGATGATATATATATTTCTGCAGGTGTGGTTACATTTTCATAAACAAATGTAATAAGATTTTCTTTGCAGTTAATTGAAGAAGAGCCTACTACCCCCTTACCTTGTGAAACTGCGAAAGGCGGATTACCGTTTCTCGGTAATCCCAATACATGTCTGTTAGTTTTAACAAATTCTGAATAATAAATATGTTTACTGTTTTGTGACCACTGGATAAGAGATGCGCTCCTGTCATGAGTATTGGCAAGCTTTTCCGGATCCCCACCCTTAGCCGGAATAATATATACATCCTGCAATCCTATAGGTTCCGGCTGCCCCCCGTGAGAAGTAAAGGCTATCCATTTCCCGTCAGGAGAACAAAGAGGATTGGAATCTACTCCAGGGCGATCAACCAGAGGAGTCACTGCACCACTGTCTGCAGGAACAGCAGAAATATCCATTTTCATAAATCTGGTATTCAGACGAGGATCAGGCTGATGGGCAAAAACAAGAGTTTGCCCGTCAGGTGACCAGTCAAA
>JAWODZ010000238.1:0-50980 GCA_046483025.1 bacterium | reverse complement strand
CTTCGAGGAGGAAGTCAACGCGCTCGAGAACCTTCCCAAGAGGCTTAAAGAAGAACAGGTCGATGATGCCGGCGAACGTGATGGCCTTGGACTGCGTGTCCTCGCCGGTCAGGGCGTCGAAGAACGTGTCGAACGCTTCCTTGGTGTCTTCTGCTTGGAGCTTGAGGTCGTTCCACTTGATCTGTAGGCGTGCGAATACGCCGCTGCTTCGCAGTTCGTCGGTGACGAGTCCGGTGAACTCGGACATGCGGTCATACACGTCTTTGGTCGCTAGTCCGAAGTCTCGGAATGACTGGATGATGTCGTCGCCGTTGGCGTCCCACCAGACCATCGCGTCTTCGACGAACTCGATGGGGAGGAATTCAATGGCTTACACCTATAGGGAACTTAAAGAGAAAACTCTTGCTGATTTAAAAAAGATTGCCAAAGAGATAGATCATGAGGCTGTTAAGGGGTATTCTCAGTTGAATAAAGATCATTTGTTAGAGGCAATTTGCAAAGCTCTTAATATTCAAATGCATGAACATCACGAAGTAAAAGGTTTAGATAAAGCAGCAGTAAAAAAAGAGATCAAAGAATTAAAAAAGAAAAGAGATAAAGTACTTGAAGCCCATGATCATAAAAAACTTAAGGAAGTACGTCAAAAGATCAAGAAGCTGAAAAAAACATTACGTAAAGCAACAGTTTAAAAATTTTCCCTGAACTACATACAGGATAATGTATTATTTGCACAAACCTATTGGTGGTTACTGTGTTTGTAAATAACCTTTCCTCCCTTAACTGTATAAATAACCTGAGTATCTAAAATATCCTTATAAGGAATTTGTAAAATATTTTTATCCAGAATTACGATGTCTGCTAATTTCCCAGCTTTAAGAGAGCCTTTTTCATCTTCCTTTAACTCAGCATAAGCAGAACCCAGGGTATAGGCTTTAATTGCTTCCTTAATGGTTAATCTTTCTTCGGGAATCCATCCATGAAGAGGGTGCCCGGAAGTATCCTTTCTGGTAACAGCAGCATAGATTCCATACAAAGGATTTAAAATACCATAAGGATGACCAGAACCAAAGGCAATCTTGGTTCCAGTTTTATGAATGGAAGCAAAAGGATAAGCAAACCTGGTCCGGCCAATACCTACTGTTTTGTTCATCCACCTCACAGCATCCATGCAGCGGCTGGGATTCATTACAGTGATCAGGTTTAAATCCTTCAGACTTTTGATTATTGCCGGGTTTATAATTTCTATCCCTTCCAGACGAAAGCGTCTGTTTTTTATTTTGTTCACAGTATATGCGAGTTCAAACGCCTCAATAGCTTTTTGCACTGCTGCATCACCGGAAGCATGCAGTTCTATCAATAGATTGTTTTGATCTGCGAATATAATTAAATCACTGAGTTTTTCAAAAGAAATCTGGGATATACCATTAGTGGATGGTTTATCAGAATATGGTGCTGATAACATTGCAGTGCGGGACTTGATGCTGCCATCAATGGCTACAGTTAAAGGATTAATATAAATATTATTATTTTGAAAATTATCTTTTAATGTAACATATTCACTGATATCTTTTTTTAACGGGAAAGCAAGGGATATTCTGCAATTATAATGGTTTTGTTCCTGTAATTTTTTTATAAAGGGAATTATTTCTACAGAGGATTTATCCTGTAGAGTGGTAATACCAAACTGTACTGCTTTTTGTAATTGTTCATTGATAGATTCTATGATTGTTGTATCTGGAATCTCCGGTAAATACTGCAGGACAAAATCCATGGCTCTTTCTTTTAATATTCCAGTGGTATTCCCGGTTCTTTGATTTTTTAATATCTTACCTCCGGGAGGATCTGAGGTGCTGGCCCAGATTCTTGCTATTTGCAGAGTTTTTGAGTTAGCAAATGCAATGTGACCATCATCATTGAAAACAATTATGGGAACAAAAGGAGCAATTCTGTCTAAGATTCTTCTATCCGGCCAATCAGTAAGATTTAATTTTGTGTGGTCCCATCCCCAGGCAATGACCCAGTCATCATAATTATTATTTTCCCGGATTCTTTTTAATACTTTTTTCTGAATTTCGAGAGTAGTGGTCACCTCACTGAAGTCCAGTGCATTGTTAAACTTAGCATAAGTAAAAAGTTTTATATTAGCATCATTAAATCCGGGGCATCCAAATTTACCCTTAAGATCGATTATTTCAGTATATATATCAGCATATTCAAGGGCCTGATTATCCTTTCCCACAAAGAGTATTCTTTCATTTTTTATCACAACAGCCTGAGCGTGAGGATTATTTTCATCTACAGTAAAAAAAGTTCCGTTTTTTAAAATGAGATCAGCGGCTGGTTTTTCAGGTGTGCAAACAAGAAAAATAGAAAATCCAGCCATAAATAGTATAAACAGAAAAAATGCTAAACAATGAATTTTTTTCATTTCATTCCTTTCTAATGGGAATTAATGGTATGCAAATTTTTATCAATTTTTTTAACTGATAGATTTTCGAATAATCTCCATAAAGAGAGAATTATTATCTGTCCGATTAACCAGTATGTGAATTCTTTAAAAATGTATGTATACAGCAATGCATACAGTCCAAACATTGGACCCACAAAAATAATAAAAGTAAATCTGCGCATTCTTTCTCCCTTTTGTCTTTTTTCAGAGAAGGGATAGGTGTTTATTTGAAACGAAATAAGTGAGTTGAAAAACAAACAAAATAAAAACAGGGATAGTACAAAATGCATTGCATGAAGAGGTGGAATGAATACAGAATATACAATGAACAGTAAAAGAAAAAAAGGCAGAATATAGCGGATAAATATTGCATATTTTACACCCTGATACAATTTTCCTGCAGATTCAATGGGAGCAAGTCGGAATATCCAGGAGGCTTCCCAATCATTACTGTATTTCATAAGCATGGTTAGGGAATACATCATCATAAAGATAAAAATTATCAACAGTGTTATTCCCTGGCCCGGGAATAAACCATGGATCAGCGGATCTTTAAATTCATTTTCAAAAATCGCCAGGCCGAGAAATGCAAGAGGAATACCCAGTAGGGGATAAATTCCCATTTTTACTGATCTGTCTTTTTTACACATTGCAGTGGTTACATCAAACCCGGCAGCTGATTCCGGGTCTTTCAGAAATGAACGAATGAAATGCAGGAAAATATTTTCTCCTTTAATCAGAAATGTTTTGGTTTTACCCGGGTAAGAAGAAACAGTGGCAGCATTACTATTTGCAATCAGAGCGGTGTACTGCAGTGATATTTTTTTAAAAGCAAAAAGGATGAATATAATAGAAATACAAATGCCGATCAATCCCAACTGGTAATTAATATTCTCAGTTTGATCATAGAACAGATGAATGATGCCGGTAAACCAGGCAGGTGGCATCAGGTAAAACCAGGGCTTAAAATTGGTTTTATCTGTTAGAAAAAATTCATTGCCCAATCTTGGAATCATTTGATAAAAAAGGAAAAGCAAGAGACTGAAACCAATCTGAAAATAGGCAATTATATCCTTGAATTTTTGATAATTAATTTTTTGCAGTAGCAAAGTATAAATGAGTATAACAAAGGAAGCAGTAGTTATACTGGCCATATAACTTACCGGGATGAAAATAAAAGGGAAGAACAGAGTATTCCCCCTAACTCCAATCCCAAGAAGGGCGGGCAGTATACACATTGCAGAGGTTATTAAGATTACGTAAAATAATAGATTTGAGACCTTGGCCAGAAAGTAGGTTTTGGAATTAACAGGTCTGTGAGTTAAAACATCCCAGTCATCCGGATTAAGTATTGAATTACCAGATTCTAGGATCACACTAAAACCACTCATCACCATAGTATAGGCAAGTATCAGCACCGAGTACATAAATGGGTCGACTTTGGTTACCAGGTTGGCAGCCAAAATTAATCCCATGCCGGCGTAAAAAATCAGGCTTGAAATCAGGGGAGAGATTTTCTTTTTTTTCCTGGTTCCAATTCCCCGGTTTTCCCTAAAATCCATTTTTATATTCACCAGCAAAAGATGTTTAAATTGAAACCAGTCTATACCAAGTGGATCAAAAAAATTTTTAATCATTGTTCCTCATCTTCACCTGTGATACTTTGGGAAAATGCCCTGGCAAGTTCACCCATATCCTCACTGTTTGTTAAACGGCTGAAAACTCCTTCCAGAGAACTGCGTTTGGTCATGGTTTTCAGTGTATCTACTGAACCATCTGCAACAATTTTTCCCTGTGAAATGATGATAACTCTGTCGCATAAATTTTCCACTACATCCAGAATATGTGAACAGTAGAATACGGTTTTCCCCTCTTCGGTCAGATTACGAAGTAATTGTTTGATCATTAAGGCGGTATTAGCATCCAGGCCGGTTAAAGGTTCATCCATAAATATTACTTCAGGATTATGAATTAAAGCTGCAGAAATAACCACTTTTTGCTTCATTCCTTTGGAAAATTCATTCATATTTTTATACATATAATCCTTTAATGCAAAAAATTCAATAAATTTTTTTATCCTTTTTGCAATCATATCATCATTCATATGGTAAAGTCTGCCCACAAACTGGAGATATTCGAAGGCAGTAAGACTCTTATACAGAGCTCCGGATTCAGGTACATAACCGATGCGTCTTTTCACTTCCTGAGTATTATGTATGATATCAAAATCACATATTCTGGCTGTTCCTGCAGAAGGCGAAAGTATACCGGTAAGCATCTTCACTGTGGTGGTTTTTCCTGCACCATTGGGCCCCAGGTAACCGCAAATCTCTCCCCTGGGAATAGATAAGCTCACATCATCAACTGCAGTAAGATTTCCAAAATGCCGGGTAAGGTTTTTCAGTTTAATCATTTTTCCATCACCGATAATATTTTAAATTTTTTAGTTCATTATGTCTTTTTTTGGCAAGTTCGATTAACCGGGTGATAAGTTCGGAGTAGGAGATACCTGATTCTTTCCAGAGTTTCGGATACATGCTTATAGGAGTAAATCCGGGTATACTGTTGATCTCATTAACATAGAGATTATTTGTTTTGTTCTCCAAAAGAAAATCTACTCTGGCCATTCCTGAACAGTCAAGTGTTTTAAAAGCCTTTATGGCTAGAGATTTGATTGCATTTGCTGTTTGTTTCGCAATATCAGCGGGGATTATCAGTTGAGTTGAGTTATCATCATATTTGGCTTCATAATCATAAAATTCATTGGAAGGAATGATTTCACCGATACAGGAAGACCGGGGATTATCATTACCTAATACACTGCATTCCAATTCTCTTGCCTGGATATATTTTTCCACCAAAATTTTTCTGTCATATTGGCAGGCTTTATCAATGAGGGAGGAAAACTCTTTTTCTCCATGAGCTTTGAAAACACCTACACTGGAACCGGAATTTGCCGGTTTGATAAAACAGGGAAACCCAATTTCTTTTTTTACCCCCTGGGTGATCAAATCAGAGGATTTTTTCCAGGATGTGCCCGGAAACCAGATGAAATCAACACTGGGAACATTATTTTGAAAAAACAGTTGTTTGGCTATAATTTTATCCATGGCTACAGCAGAGGCCAGAACATCACATCCCACAAAAGGAAAATTTAACATTTTTAATAATCCCTGCAGGGTACCATCTTCTCCAGAATTCCCATGAACTACGGGGAATACAATATCAACAGGTTCAACAGATGTGTTATCTGTGACCGCATTTTTATTTCCAGTATTGATACAGATCAATCCGGGACAGGGTGTATTTACCATCATTACCTGAACCGGAGGATTTTTTTCCAGATCTTCAATCGATTTTAATCTCTCTACCTTATCGAAAAGAAACCATTTACCTTGTTTGTTGATTTTTACAGGAAGAAGCTTGAATTTTTTTCTGTCAATATTTTTTATTATTCCAAGTGCAGATTTCAGGGAAACTTCGTGTTCAACAGAACGTCCCCCAAATATTAATGCAACCTGAATTTTTTTTTCTGCAGGCATGGGCAGTGTCCTCCTTGTTTGAGAATAAGATAACAAGTTGATCAGAATTTAGCAAATATATATTAATAATTTAAAAACTGGGGAGATGAAAGTGCTCTTCTGCCTGTACCTTTTTCATATTTAATATCACTCAGCATGGAAGCCTTAACATTTATTTTAAAATAAAAATGTTTATATCGTCCAATTGGAGACCAGACAAATCGTGCTTCCCAGCAATGGAGATCGCGATAGAAAACAAAATCCTGACTGATCATTTCCTTTTCTTCAAAATTATACCTGGCATTATAGGTAATTTTCCAGTTCTCGGTCAGGTTAAAATTTAAATTGGTGTTCATGTAAAACGTTTTATGTGAATTCAGGGGATTAGTTTTGCTGTGACTATATCTGAGGGAAACATTTAAGGTCCAGGGGATATCGAAATTTGATATTTGATTGTTTTGTTCATATTGATCATCAGTAATGAAATCTGGCTCCGTATTTTGGGCTTGTTCTGTGGTTTCAGGAGTCAGTTTTTGATTTTTTTTTGTTTTATTCTGGCCAGAACCAAGTTTTCCCTGCAGTTTTAAATTAATATTAAAATTAAATCGCGTCTGCCTTAATAACTGGGTGCTGAAAATATTTAAGGGTTTTTTCCATTCGATATCGTCAATATACATGGATTCTATTTTATTTCCTGCTGAATCTGTTTTATAAAAAGTATAGGTGGTGTTCACACTTACATTAAGATTTCTAAGAGGGTTTGCATTAATGGATGAGCGTATATCGTTCAGGGGAAATTGTTTTGCTTTCCAGTTATAACTGGTAGAAAGATTCCATCTGAAAAGGTCGAACTTTTTTGTACTGTCAGGTTTACCGGTTTTCATCTGGAACAGATTTCTTATATTAAGGGAAAGGGATCTTTGTTCCCCGGTAGGAGTGGAACCATACATTCCTCCAGAAAAACGATCATATTTTTGTTTTTCACCAAGTGAATCCATTACTGTCTGATAGTATCCCCATTGTTCATCAGCAAAATCAGGACGATAATTATAAGAAAGATTTGGAGTGACAACATGTCTGAAAGCTGTATTCTTAAGAAAAAAAGGATTGAAAGTTCCGTACAATTTTGTACCAAAGGATGATGAAAAATTAAAGGTCCGGAGAGAATAAAAGCCCTCTTTTTCTCTGAAATCTATGGTATTGGTTTCAGGATCAAGAAAATATTCTTTTTGTTTGCCATACCAGGTTTCATCATATCTTATGTTCGGACTCCAGGTTAGATAAGTGAAGATTTTTTGAGGGCTTGAAATGTTTATATTGTGATCCCATCCCATGTCACGAGTAGTAGTAAAAGTTGAATCACTCTGCAGAACTTTTTTCTTTTTAGATTGAGCTTCTGAGGAATAGGAAAAAATAATATTATGATACCATTTAATTTCTTTCTGCTCTTCCGGTCTTTTAAAAACAGGTGAGGTTCCGCCCCGGAAAGATATTCTGGGCAGGGTTTCTTCAGTTTCACCGGAAGTTAAATTGCGGGTTTGATTTAAATTTATGGTAAGGTTTTTTGACCCGCTTAATTTTTTTCTTAAGGTAGCATTAGAGCGGATTGTATTTTTTAGCCTTAAGTTTCTGTTTGAGCTGAGATCTTTATATAAATTTCCGGAACTGACAAAGGATCCGTTTATGTTCAGGGAAAGGGTTGGGGATATGGTCTGAGAATGATTAATATTCAGATTCCACCTTCTCTCTTTTGTGCCGGAAAGGTCAAAATCTTTTCTGGTCCAGGAACCGGAAACAGAACCTCTTAATTTATATCGTAGATTATAATTCAATTGACCTTTAAGTATAAAACCACTTTTTTCAAAATAATCCACAGTGCTCTTAATATCCCAATACTCACTCGCAGCCCAGTAATAGCCAAAACCGCTAAGATAGCGTCCTTGAAGACTGCTTTCTCCATAGCGGGGTATAATAAATCCTGATTTTCTTCCTTTGCGGATGGGAAAATAGAGAAAGGGCAGGCCAGCAACCGGGATGTTTCCGATGTACATTACTAATGGTTTGGCAATCACTTTTTTATTCACATCTATTCTCATTTTTTTTGCCCAGAAGTGAAAATGAGGGTCGTCAAGATCACAGGTGGTAAATTTAGCATCTGAAATGTATAACAGTTTCGGTTTTGCCATTTTCAAAGTGTTGCCATGGTAGAAACCGCTTTCAAATTCAGTCCTTCCTTTTATGACTCTTCCCTTTTTGGTTTTAAAATTAAAATCCATTATTTCACCATTCATCACATCTCCAGCCTCGGAAAATTCAGGAAGCCCGACTAATTTTTTTGTTTTAGTGGAATCTCCGGTTTCCTTATCTACAATCCATACAGAATCCTCTACTCCCTGAGCATGCATAATATTTTTATCCCATTCAACGGTAATTAAAGCTGCTCTTAGAATAATATCCTGGTAAGTGATTTTAGCATTTCCGGATAGAATGGTTTGTTTTTTATCTATGGAATTATAAATTTTTTCGGCTTCATATTCAATAGGAGTTTTGACGTTTGGTTTTGTTTTGGTGGTGTCAATTTGCAACGAGTCTGAACCAAGGGAGTCGGATTGAACAGTAATATTCAGACTGTCAGTTACAACTGTATCAGGGATGCTTGTTTGTTTATCTTGACTTAATAAACATAATGCTCCGGAAAGGATAAAAAAAAATAAAAAAATATTTTTTAAATAATATGCCATGTGTATGTTTGATATTTTTTTAGTGTTCACGATTTAATGTTATTAATGTTGCCTTCCGATCCGGATCATTATATTATATGAGATAATACAATTAATTAATCAAAAAATATAATGTTATTTATTATTAAATTCCAATAATGCCAGGTGAGCTGCTCCGATAAGACCAGCTTGATTACCGAGTTTTGCAGGAACGATTTGAACTGACTCTCCAAGATCTTTAAGTGAATATTCCTTCACTGCTTTTCGAGCAGGACCCAGAATCAAATCCCCGGCTTTGGCAATGCCGCCACCCACTACTATCATTTCCAGGTTCAATAGATTGACCACTCCTGCTAATCCCACTCCCAGATAAAATCCCACCTGCTTAAAAGTTTTAATTGCAGCCTCATCACCTTTTCTTGCTGCATTACTGATATGTTTGGGAGTCAATCCCTCAATATCAGATTCTTTTAATATCGATTTTGTACCAGATTTAATTATTTCTTTGAAGGTTCGTATTATGCCCCTTGTGCCTGCAAAGGCCTCTACACATCCATGATTCCCGCAGTTACATTGTGGCCCGTGTGGATTTATAATGAGATGACCAAATTCACCGCCAAAGCCCTTACACCCGTGATAAACTTCACCCCTTAAAATCAATCCGCTGCCTATTCCTGTACCCAGAGTAATCATCATCATTTCTGATACTTCTTTTCCCGCACCGTAGGTAAATTCCCCCAGAGCAGCCAGGTTTGCATCATTGTCCCATATAACAGGTGTATTAAGATATGAGTTCAATCTAAAAGGCACATTAATATTTTTGAATGCCGGAAGATTGGGAGAATTGAGGAGTATTTTTTTTTCAAAATCAATTTGTCCTGGAATTCCCAATCCTATTCCTCCAAGATCAGAATTTTGTTCAATGGAGGTGTCAAGTGTATTAACCAGTTTTGTAATCCTGCTTAATACATGATCAACACCTTTTTCTACTTCAGATGAGATTATTTTCTCTTCGAGAATTGAGCCCTTGCTATCAACAACTCCTACTTTAATATCAGTACCGCCAATATCAATTCCAATATTTATTTTTCCCATACTCTCTCTCTTTCTAAAAATTATAGTGTCAAAAAACAGTTAATATTTTCACAGAGATATTTGACATTATCTGGATAATTATACAGTTTTTTTTGTTTAATTCATCATTGGCTGTTATTAAGTGTTCTTTTGCTCCATAATCTATCCAGTCTGTCTTTGATTTTTTTTTCTTTACCTATAGTTTTTGGCTTATAGAAAATATGATTTTTTAATTTTTCTGGTAAAAAATCCTGTTCTACAAATCCCTGTTCATAATTATGTGCGTATTTATAGTCCTTTCCGTAATCCATATCTTTCATAAGACTGGTGGGTGCATTCCTAAGATGAAGCGGCACCGGCTCCGGTGGAGTATTACGTACAGTTTCCTGGGCCTCACTAATTGCCAGATAAGAAGCATTGCTCTTTGGCGCAGAGGCAAGATAGGTTGCAGCCTGGGAGAGTACTATTCTGGCTTCGGGTAATCCTATAGCATGAACTGCCTGAAAAGCAGAATTTGCAATAATGATACCTGCAGGATCAGCATTTCCAATATCCTCTGAGGCAAGAACAATCAGTCGTCTGGCAATAAAGAGAGGATCTTCACCAGCTTCCAGCATTCGTGCCAGCCAGTACACAGCTGCATCCGGATCCGAACCCCGTACAGATTTTATAAAGGCTGAAATGGTGTCATAATGGTAGTCACCTTTTTTGTCATAGGAAATCATTCTTTCCTGCAGTATCTGTTTGATATGATCCCGGGTAATTATCCGTTTTCCTTTCTCTTCCTTACCAAGCTGAACAGCAAGTTCCAGGGTGTTTAAGGCGCGTCTGGCATCTCCATCAGCATATCCTACTATGAGTTTTTTTATTTCCGGTGACAGTTCCGGATGCAGATTTTTTAACTTTTTATCATGTTGTAAGGCATTTTCAATAATGTGTTCAATATTTTTCCGGGTGAGATGATGTAACTGATATACCCGGCAGCGTGAAATCAAAGGAGAGATTACCTCAAAAGAAGGGTTTTCCGTGGTGGCTCCTATGAGAACCAAGGTCCCTTCTTCTACGGAATGGAGCAGTGCATCCTGCTGGGCTTTGTTGAATCTGTGAATTTCGTCTATGAACAGAATGGTCTTGTTTCCCAGATCTTCCAGTTCAGTTTTTGCTTTGTCCATAATTTTCCGTACATCCTTGAGCCCGGACTGGACAGCACTTATCTGAAAAAAGTTGGATTTTGTTTCCCGGGATATTATCCGGGCCAGGGTGGTTTTCCCGACTCCGGGAGGCCCCCAGAAGATCAAGGAAGGGGGCTGCTTGCTCCTGATTATTTCCCATAGAATTCCGCCCTTTTTTACCAGATGATCCTGACCAATAAAGTGGTCTAAAGACAGGGGTCGTACCCTGTCTGCCAAAGGTGCAGCCTTTTTTTTATTTTCTCTTCTCTGTTTATCAAATAAATCCATGCCTGAAATTTAAAGGAATCAGGGGGTAAAGTCAAACGAAATATTGTAAAGTTACCATGGGATCTTGTATAAGAAGGTATGGAGAAAAGGAATAAAGTAAAAAGGAAAAAGGAAAAAAAGTGTCGTCCTGAAAAAAGATTATGTATTAAGATTTATACGTTGTTTTTTAATGTGAATTATTTTATACTGGTAAAAAAGTATCATGTAAATGTGGAGGAGAAATTTAATGAAATCACTGATAGTGTATGATTCCTATTTTGGTAATACGGAGAAGGTGGCGCAGGAAATTGGAAATTCACTTGGCTCGCAGAAAGAAGTGGCAGTATGTCGGGAAAAAGAGGTCACTGCGGAGCATTGGAAAGATCTGAATCTGCTTGTCGTGGGTTCTCCCACCCGGGCTTTCAGTCCATCCCCGGCAATCAAAAAGTTTCTTAAAAGTATTCCCAAAAACAACCTCAAAGGGATCAGGGTTGCTGCGTTTGACACCCGGATCTCGGAAGAAGAGGTTGATTCAAAATTATTGTCTTTCCTGGTAAAATTATTTGGCTATGCTGCTAAGCCGATTCTACAAAAAATGGTGAAAAAAGGCGGAGAACCGGCACCGGTTTCTCCGGAAGGTTTTATGGTACAAGATACGGAAGGGCCTTTACGGGAGGATGAGCTGCAACGGGCTGCTGAATGGGGTAAGCAGATTAAAGAAGCCTGAGTTATTCATAATTTTTCCTGTGACTCTAGTTATGACTGTCCGCTTGAAATTTTTTTCGTGGAACTTTCAGATCTAAAGATTCACTATTTAATTCACAGACCTGGGGTTGGCCAAAAAGTCATTCTATTGTCAGTCTGAGCTTGTCGAAGACTGACAATTTCAATAAAAACAATATCCCTTGACTATGATCCATTAAAATTTTATAGGAAAAGCGGACTTTTTTGACAACCTCAGGTCTGTATTCATCCTACTATAAACCTTCCAGGTTTTATAAAACCTGGAAGGTTTAAGAATAATCAATGGCTTTTACCGATGGATTTAATTCATGACTTTTGCTGTTACAATGGTGATGACTGCTTCTGGTTGGGCAGTATCCCGGGAAGCTCCTAATACCACAGTTTCACCATCTTTAATATTGATACTGGTTGATAGGTCATTACTGGTAAACAGATCGTCCTTGACTCGATAATGCATGTAAATCTTGAGTTGATTTAGTTTAATTATATCTTCTGAATATCCTAACATGGTGTTTACAGTAAAATTACAGTCTGAATCTTTTTTTTGAGACGTTCCAAAACTTATTTCTTTTCCTTCAATCCCCATAGCATCTGCTCTGCTAATGATTTCATATTTACTGAATTTAAACAGGGATTTTAATTGTTTTACCACATCAGCAATCTCTTCCGGATAGTCCAGTTTTTTTTCTCCATTCTCACTTGCATCGATCAGGGATACTTGCAGCCATATTTTCTTGAAAGGAGTATCGTATTTTTTGATCAAATCTTCCACTTCAGCGACAGTTTCTTTGGATGCTTGTAAGGTTATTATCCCCAATTTATCTGAAAAGTGAACATTTTCGCCTTTAGAAACATGGACTTTGACTATTTGATAAATGTCCGAGGGAATTCTATATCTTATAATAATATCTTTTTTTATGACCTGATTTTGGTTATTTTTTTGGGCAAAAACAGCTGGTGTTTGTGTTAAAACTAAAGATAAAACTATTATGGACACGACTTTTTTCTTATTGATAAACATAATCATTCTCCTTTCTATGATTGTGGATTGTCTTTAAAAAACCAGACAATAGTAATCTTGGGATCATTTGTTTTAAAGGTCATTACTGTAACATGAGGATCAGTGACATCTTCTACAACAGGTACAGGATCCCCATTGTGCATTGCCTGATCAACTGCAGGTTTTTTTATTCCGGATTGTTCGGTAACGAAAACAATGATTACAAGTATTACCAGGCCAATTAATCCGGGGACAAGTTTGTGCCAAAAAGATATATTTTTATTCTTGGATTTAGTTTTTATAATTGTATTGTGAGACAGTCTGTACACTATTTCATTCCAGATTCCATGGTTGTTAATCTGGATATTGTGGGAACGAATCGCTTCCGTGGTTATTTGTTGTGTTTGCTGCAGTTCTTTTAAGTCGATTCGGCAGGATGGACATTTTTTAAGATGCTGCCTGATTAACCAAAACATTACCGGATTGAGATCATCTCCTGAATAGAGTGGTAAATATTTTTTAATATGTCGACATTTCATTCTACTATCCCTTCTAATAGTTCCGGATAATATTTTTTTAAAAGTTTACGTAATCTGGCCCGGGCATAGCTGAGATGACTTCTGATCGTGCCGGAACTTGATTTCATTATTTTAGCAGTTTCTTTACAGGAGAATCCTTCCACATCCCGTAAAATAAAAGCTGTTTTCTGGAGAGTTGTTAATGCTTCTAATAATTCATATATTTTTCCTTTTATTTCTTTTTGGTGCATGGTTTGTGGATTATTCATTGAATAATTTGTTTCAGAGATGTGATCCAGGGGAACAGTGCGAAAACGGTTTTCTTTTTTCAAAAAATCATAACTTGCATTAACAATAATACGATAGAGCCAGGTAAAAAAACGCTTATTATGATTAAACCGGGGTAAAAAGCGATACAGCCGAATAAAAACCTCCTGGGTGACATCATGGGCATCGTGTGAGTTTCCAACCAGGGAATGTGCAACTTTTAGAACTCGATGTTGATACATGTTCACTATTTGTTTAAATGCCTGTTTATCTCCTTTTTGAGCCCTGGGAATCAAGGTCATTTCGGTATTTAATCCGACTGGATTTCCCCTTTTATCAGTAATAGGACTCTTAGATGGCAATAGTCTCTCCTGTAGGTTTCTATTAAGTGATACTGGAAAAAAGTTGATTTTGTTGAAATATTTTTTAAAGATAGGGATTTATGGGAGATTATTCAAGAAAAAAACCTTCCAGGTTTTTAAAACCTGGAAGGTTTAGATATGGACAACCTTTGTCGAAGACTGACAATTTATGAACTTTAAGGTTTATTAAAATACTCAGTCAAGAGCTGCAATAATTTATTATTTATGCACTTTTTTCAAAAAAGCTTCCATCTCTGGAATCCCGCCCTGAAATACCAAGTATCCGTTATAAGGCTCTCGTTCGGTAATTTCATCCCGGATGGGAGTCAGCATGATTTCTTTTACTTTATCCAGATCCTCGGTCTGTCCCAGAGCCCAGCCTAATTTTACATAGGCTACTTCCGGCAGCATGTTTTTTGCAGGAATAATACCTTTACTCATCAGATCCCTTCCGGTGTCATACACAAACATATGCACATATCCCCAGAGGGTCTGCACGGTCATGTAAATGGTTACTCCTTTTTTGGCAGCGCGTTCAATAGCCGGATATACGGGCTTGTTTACATGTCCCAAACCGGTTCCGGCAATTACGATTCCCCGGTATCCTTTATCCACAATGGAATCAATAATGTCAGGCTGCATGTTGGGGTAGTAGTAGAGAAGGGTAACCTTTTCTTCAAAAAAGGGATAAACATCAACCTTTTTATCTTTTCTGCGTTTATTATATTTCTTCTTTATGGGAATTATTTTATTTTTATCCACCATGGCAATGGGCGTGTCACCAAGGGTACGAAAAGTAGAACGGTAGGATGAATGCATTTTACGAACCCGGCAGCCGCTGTGCAAAAGACCGTATTCATCCGAGGTGGGACCGAACATGCAGACCATGACTTCTGCAATATCGGAATGAGCCGCTGTGTAGCAGGCATGAATAAGGTTCAGGGCCGCATCTGAGGAAGGGCGATCGGAAGAACGCTGGGAACCGACCAGTACTATAGGGACAGGATTGTTTTGGATCATAAAGGTTAAGGCAGAGGCGGTATGGTGCATAGTGTCGGTTCCATGTCCCACCACAATACCATCAATACCGTTATTAATTTCTTCTCCAATGGATTTTGCCAGTTTTATGTATTGCTGGGGTCCCATATTTTCACTGAAGACAGCAAACAACTCCTCGGTCGAAAGGTTACATATATCAGCTAGTTCAGGTACAGATCCATAGAGTTCACCAGGTGAAAAGGCAGGGATGACAGCTCCGGTGCGGTAATCCAGCCGGGAGGCTATAGTTCCTCCGGTTCCAAATAATTTTATATTAGGTTTATCAGGGGAAGTGGGGAATTTTTTTTCCGGGATTTTGTAGTTTGCCTTTTTATACCCTAATTCTTTAATATTTTCGATTGTATCTGTATCAATGCCGATATTATATCCGGTGTCAAGTTTTAGTACCAGGTGTTTGTCATCATCAAAAGCAGACCGGGGAAGTATTATCCCCTTAAATTTTCCCCGGGTTGTATAGACCTTCACCTCACTCCACACTTTTACTTTGTATTTTTTAAGGACGGTCAGTCCTCTGCCTTTGTATCCCTTGAAATCTTCCTTATTCATGTACCTGCCCCTCAACCATATGTCTGAGTTCTGAAAGGCTCATATTACCGAGAGCTTTTTCCCTCAACTGTCCCATGATCCATTCCACTTCTGTCCGGAGATTATTTCGTTTAGAAATTTTTCTGAACTTTTCTTTTAAGTTTTGGATTTCCGAGAATATTTCTTTTTTATTCCTGTTTGTATAACCAATAGTCTGCAGCAGATTATCAATAGAATCCAGAGGATCTGCTGCTGCGGCCTTAATGAGTTCCTTGAGGATTTCTCTGTCCAGCTTTTTTTTATATACTGCTATAAACAGTTTTTCAATTATTTGTTCAAAATTATCATACTGTTTTCTGAGTTTTTTATCATAATGTTTTATATAATGTCCTATCATGCTGCCGACAAAGGAGGGAGGAAAATCAGTGTTATCGATTATTTTTTCAAGAAGAGAAAAAAGATTATTTCTGAGAATATAGTGAAAACAGTCCGGGGGAATATTCCACTTTTTCATTTTTTCTTTACAGGTATGAACTTCTTCCGGCAAATTTTCTCTGGCTTTTTTGATCATGGCTTCTGTAATAGGAATAGGTGCGGAATCTGTATCCGGATACATGCGGTCCGGTCCGGGAAGCACCCGTTCAAAAACAGTTGTGCCATCAGGCATGGATTTTCTGGTTTCATTGGGTACGCCCTGGAAAACTAATCTACATCGTTCTTCGATGGTTTCAATACCGGTTTTTATATCCTCTAACGGTCCCCAGAAAACAATCTGAGCGTCTTCAGAGGTACTTTTTAATTCCGAATGGATGTTGTCCCACTCATTTTCAGAAAGAAGAGGCTCCAGTGATTCTGAATGGGTCATGTTTGGTTTGGGAATGCAGGCAATAACCTCAATTCTGTCACTTATCTCATCGGCAAACATTCGACCGGGTGAGGTAAAAAATGATAACATGGTTTTAAAATCAGGGATGTTTACTGCCATTATAGTATATTCTTGCTCCAGTATATCCCTTATTTCAGGAGAATCAGTATTTGCAAGTAACGAGTTGATTTCTGCATAATTGATTTTCCAGTCATCTTCAGATTTTATTCGCTGATTCAGCCTGTTTTTTATTTCAAGCAGCGCTTTTTGCCGGAAAGCTTCATTATGAGTTAATTCCGGTATTAATTTAATATGAGCTACGCCTTTTATTTCAACTCTGGTCCCTCCGGTAATACTTACATTAACATCTTCTCTGGCAGCACCAATTCCTGTATTGACCATACCAGTGCTTCTGGTCAGATATCGTATATAATTAGCTGCTTCAGCTACTTCATCCGGGGTCTCCATATCCGGATAAGTAACCACTTCCACTAGCGGCATACCCAGTCTGTCTGTAACATACACTCTGTCATGACCTGTGTCAGATACCTCCCGGCAAGCATCTTCTTCCAGTCCCAGCTGAATTACTCTTACTTTTTTTGAAGACACGGGGATCTCCCCCTCAATTCCTACTAACCCTGTACGCTGAAATCCGGTGGGAATACTTCCGTCCAGATACTGTTTGCGGGTGATATGATATTCACCCACAATATTGAGTTTTAACAGCAGAGCAATGCGGATAGCAATTTGCAGTGCCTCTTTATTTACTAAAAAAGGGGGGGTATCATCGATTTCATAGGTACAGGCTGTTTTATTGTTAATGTGATAATAGATATTTTTTCTGGTTTTAAATTCCATCAGAGCAGTTCCGTCATATTCACCCAGCTCACTTAATGTAGGGCGCATGTGACGGACAACTTCGGCATCATAGTCGTTTTTATCATGATAAATTCCTGCCGGACAGTTACAGAATAATTTCTTCTCAGTAGTGATCTGCTGATGAATTTCTAAACCGCTTTTAAATCCTAAGGTGTGGTAAATATCAGAGGAAGCTTCCTGTTTTGAAAGGTAACCGATTAGTTTTTTAGTGTTCTCTAGATTATTGTTTGGATCCAAATATGCCCCGATTTTAGTTTGTCAGATTGCATAATATACTTATCATAGTTTATATTGTCAAGTTAAAATCAATTGCGGAGAGTGGATCAGGCAGGATGGTAGAGGGGGGATGGAGAATGGAGGGTGAAAGATTAAAGATAAAAGAATTAAGACACAAGATGCAAGAAACAAGAAGATTTGTGTCGTCCTGAAATAAATTTCAAAGCTTAGCTTTGATTAAATGTGATCAATACTCAGAAAAGAATTTGGGGGAATTTCAATAAAGGAAAGGAAAAGAATCATAGAATGTGAGATCTTGAGAACTTAAGAAGGTTTACGGGCAGAGACCAGAAGACCAAATAGGCAACTAATCATTACGGTCGGCGGTCTGTGGTCGGTTTTATTATAAAGTAGCAAGAAGGTTTATTTCAACCGGACTGTTTTTTTTCTTGTATCTGGTCCCTGTTGAGTTTTTAATTTTATATTTTGTCAATATTGTCCATTTCCCGATACTCCGACACCTCATTTTCTTGATATGCTGTTTTCTTAAATACGGAAAAATGTTTATCCGGAACAAATGCATTTGCTTTCCGTAATAAAAATTCGTATAATAAGCAGTGAAAATATATGACAAATAAAAATAACATTTTAAATGTTCTTAATCTTGGGAAAGTATACAGGAAAACTAAAACACCGGTATATGCTCTGCAAAATGTAAATTTTAAAGTTTCGGAAGGACATTTTATTTCAGTTGTAGGGCGTTCTGGATCCGGCAAATCAACTCTGTTGAATCTCATTGGCGGTCTTGATACTCCTACATTCGGAGCAGTGGAAATTTCCGGAAAAGATCTGGCACAAATGAATAAACGGGAACTTACCTATCACCGACGATTTACTGTAGGAATGATCTTTCAGTCATTTAATCTCATTTCTTCTTTATCTGCTCTTGAAAATGTTGCATTGGCTTCTATGTTTGCAAATGTACCCCGAAAAAAAAGAAAAACTATAGCAACAAACATCCTGCATACTGTAGGTCTTGGAGAAAGAACAGACCATACTCCTTCTGAACTTTCCGGCGGTGAAGCACAGAGAGTGGCAATTGCCCGTGCCCTGATCAATAATCCGGCTGTTTTACTGGCTGATGAGCCCACCGGCAATCTGGACAGTATTACTGCCAGAGAGATAATATCACTACTGCAGCATCTGAATCACAAAACCGGTATTACAGTTATTATGGTCACTCATGATGAAATAGCTGCCAAAGAAATATCAGATCACATGTACACACTTTTAGATGGTAAAATTGTTGAACATGTATCTCAGGAATAACTATGCAGATTAATGATCTATTTCAGTTAGGATTATCAAATTTATGGAAGACCAAGCTCCGGGCTTTTCTGACTATTCTGGGAGTAACTATAGGGATTGGTGCTCTGGTTTCTATGGTATCTTTCGGAACCGGTATGCAGAAAAATGTAACTGACTATTTTAAGAAAAATGATCTGTTCACCAGTATTCAGGTTATACCTCAGAAAATTGATATTAATGAAGTAACATCCAGGCTGGAAAGAGGCAGAAAAGAGAATCAACAAGATGTTCCCCCTTTAAACAGCCAGGCTTTAGACAGTATCCGTTCTATCCAGGGAGTTTATATAGCCTTTCCGGAAATTTCATTTCCGGTTATGGTGCGTTTTAATGACCGTGAGACAAGAACATACCTGAAAGGTATTCCGGCAGAATTAGGTAAGCATAAACCCTTTAATGAACTACTGTACGGTGATTTTTATCAGGATGGCACTCAGGAGAATATTATTATTGATACAGAAACCCTTGAGTCCCTGGGAATAAAATTGACAGAAACAGCTATTGATACAGCTGCTCAGAATTCAAAGGAGGTAACATATGTACCTTCCGATTCCGTGATCGGCAAAAAAATCACAATTGTTACCTCTGTTATTGATCCCGCTTCTGTTACCAGTATAATGGGTATGGGGAAAACAGATAATTCTTTATTTAAAAAAGAACAAAAACAATTTACTATTATCGGCATCAGAAAGAGAGAAGTAGAATTCAGTTATGGATATTACAGAGGCGGCGTCATTGCTCCTATAAAAACTGCTGAAAAAATGCCCAGACTTCCTTTTAACAGTGTGTGGAGCCTGTTAAACAGTATGGACAATGAAAGTGAATACGGGGCATTATTGGTCCGAGTAGAATCTGTAGACTATCTGAAATCAGTAAGGAATAAAATTGAAGAGCTGGGATTCGGCACTATCTCCATTGCAGATCAGCTGGAAGAATTTAAAAAGGGATTCATTATTATGGATACTGCCCTGGGTGCAATAGGAACGATAGCCTTGATCGTGGCCGGACTGGGTATAATAAATACTATGGTGATGTCAATTTTGGAAAGAACCAGAGAGATCGGAATAATGAAAGCTGTCGGAGGCAGTGAATTTCAGATAAAGAGCATCTTTTTCTTTGAAGCAGGAAGCATCGGTCTTTTAGGTGGACTTTTCGGATTGGCACTTGGATGGATTGTGACAAAAATTGCTGGTGCTGTAGCCACTTATTATATTATTAAACAGGGTGGTGAAACAGTTGATTTTTTTTATATCCCTGGTTGGCTTGTTATATCGGCGCTGGTCTTTTCGATCGTTATAAGTCTTATAGCAGGAATTTATCCTGCTATACGGGCAGCGCGTATAAACCCGGTGGAAGCATTACGGCATGATTAGAAAAGTTCTGTACCTGATTTAATGTTGTCTATACGGGTATGTTATTCTTTATTGACATTTATCTTGATCTGTTATATATTTCAGAAGAATTTCAAGTAATTAATTTTTAATATAGGATAATATTATGGGTTTTAACTGTGGTCTGGTCGGACTTCCCAATGCAGGGAAATCCACAATTTTTAATGCCCTGACAAATCTGGGTGTTGATGCTTCGGCTTATCCTTTCTGTACCATAGATCCTCATTTTGGCATCATAGTACTTGAAGATGAAAGACTAGACATGATTTATTCTATTATTGGTTCAGCAAAGAAATCACCCACTAATCTGGAATTTATTGATATTGCCGGGCTTATCAAAGGAGCTCATCATGGTGAAGGGCTTGGGAATCAGTTTTTATCTCATATAACCCAATGTGATGCTATAGCTCATGTTGTGCGCTGTTTTGAAGATGAAAATGTTTCTCATCCTTATGAACATATTGATCCTGTAAATGATGCTAAATCAATTACCACAGAAATAATCCTCAAAGATATAGAAATTACTGAATCACATTTAAAACAGTTTCAGCAGGCGGCGAAAAGCGGAGATTCTGAAGCGAAGAAAAAAATTGGTATATTACATCAATTTCTTGATCATCTTAATGCAGAGAAGGAAATCCGTACCTTACAATTAACGCCGAAACAAGCAGGAGTGGTCAGAGAACTGAATCTTTTGTCTGCTAAGCCTGTAATGTATATTGCCAATATTGATGAAGATCATCTTACTGACAGCTCTCTGGTAAAGGAATTGAGTGAATATGCTGAGTTTGTACATTCTCCTTGTATTCCTTTTTGCGGTAAAGTTCAGGAAGAAATAGCAGAGCTCGATCATGATGAGCAGCTGGAGTTTCTTCAGGCCATGGGACTTGATGAAACCGGTCTTCAGAAAATTGTCAGGACAGGATACAATCTTCTGTATCTGATCACTTTTTTTACAGCTAATGAGAATGAAGCCCATGCCTGGACTATCGGGAAAGGTACCACGGTTGTACAGGCTGCTGAAAAAGTGCATACTGATTTTGCCAAAGGGTTTATCAGGGCTGAGGTCATTAAATATCCGGATCTTATAGAATATAAATCTACTAAAATATTGCATGAAAAAGGGCTGATCGCAGTACACGGAAGAGATTATACGGTTGAAGATGGTGATCTGATTTTTTTTCATGCCAGAAAATGATTCTAGTTTTATATGTACGATAGCATCACAATCAAAGCATGGTTGCCTTGTCCAGCTTTGTCCGGATAAGTCCAACCTGTGATTATATATTCCTTATTATTTTCCCAAACAGTTTTTATACCCGTATTTTAATTTAACAACATCAGTGTATACAAAAACCGAGAAAATTATGAAAGATTTTTGCAGCTGTGTCCATAGTCTTATAGACGCAAGAAACAGTAATATATTAATAAAAAAATGGAATAGCTATGAGAATGAATAATTATGAGAAATTTAAAAATTATAAAAACAAATGGATGCATAAGAGCCTCAGTCAGATGTGTTTAATAATTTCTATATTTATTACATTAACTTTTTTATATGATTTTATTGTAGATGAAAAGAATATACTGAATTTTATGTTTATTTCTCCTGTTCTTGTCATATTTACAATGATGATTTATACTATCAATAAAGTTCAATATTTTAAACTGAATCCTTTTTTTCTCAGCCTCATGGTAAGTGTAACTGTTACTGCTGGAATTTCTTTTATATCTCATTTGAATCCCTTTGCCACTATAGCATCTCAATCAACAATTATTTTATTTGTTCTGTATCTAGGTATAGTTTTACCATTAAATCTGAAAGAGAGCCTAATAATATTTTCATTAATCGGGATTTTTTATTTTCTCCCTGTATTTTTATACATTGATAATTATGAGATATTAATGACTGGGGAAAACAGTTTTTTTATTGTTCCCGCACTTATATTTGCTGTCCTGTGGTCAAAAACCAATTTTAAGCAAAGAATGAGAATATGGAGACTAAACCAATATTGTAAATCAATGAAACAAAAATTGCAACCCATATCAGGAAAACCCAATAATAAATTATTACATAATGAACGCCGAATGGAACAAACCGAAAGATCAGCTTTTATAAGTCAGGTTATTGGCAGCCTTGTTCACGATTTGAATAATTTTTTGACTATCATCCTGGGTAAATGTGATCTGGTATACGATTCTCTGCCTGAAGAGGATAAGAACCGTCATCACATTGAAACCGTGACTAAAACCTGCAGAAAGGCATCGGCCTTGATAAAAAAGCTGCTTACCGTAAGCAATAACCAGATCAGCATGCCCTGTAAGCAAAATCTTAATGACGTTATTAATGAAGTTAAGGATATGGTGACGCATTCCCTATCCAGAAATATTGATCTTATTATCAAAGAAGCTCCTCAATTAAATTTGATAGAAGTCGATCCTTTACAGATAGAACAAATTTTATTGAATTTATGTATAAATGCCAGAGATGCCATGCCCAAAGGGGGGAAACTGATACTGGAAACCAGTAATGTTACTCTGGATGAAACCTACTGTACATCAAGAAATTTATCATTGAACCCGGGAGAGTATGTAATGGCAACCATAAGTGACACCGGAACCGGAATAAGCAAAAAGATCAGGTCTCAAATTTTCAAGCCTTTTTTTACCACCAAGGATAAAGATTCCGGGACTGGTCTGGGACTTTCTTCGGTTTACCGGATTATCAAGCAGAGTAAGGGGGATATAATTGTGTATACCGAAGAAGGAAAGGGAACAGTGTTTAAACTCTTTTTCCCGGCTTATAAACCGGCATCAGTAAAGAAATATAATACTAAAAAAATATCTGCTTCGTCAAAGACAATTCGGATACAGGACAATAAGGAGACTGTTTTAGTGGTTGATGATAATGAAAGTATTCTTCATATGACATCCTGTATGCTTGAGAGTCATGGGTATACTGTACTGGAAGCTGACAACTGTGAACAGGCGCTCTCTCTGGCAAAAAAGTTTAATAATAAAATTGATCTCATGCTTACCGATGTAGTGCTTCCGGATATGAGCGGTAAAATACTTTATGAAAAAGTCAGGAAACAATGTCCGAGCATTGAAATACTTTACACTTCCGGGTTTACCAGTTATCTTTTACGGCATTATGATCTGCTTGATAATACCAAGGATTTAATTCAGAAACCTTTTACTACTATGGAGTTAATCAATAAAGTGAAGGATGCCCTAAAAAAAAAGAAGCAAATGAAATATATTCAGGTTAATTTGCCAATTAATAGTACGGTTGATAATAAACTGTATTCTCGAATGGGTAATCAATAAACAATGGTCTTGTCCTGAAATAGGTTTACAAATAAAGCAACATTTTTCTCTTTTGTTTTCAATTCATAGGTAATTCTTAAACCCTCCATTTCCTTGTTTATTTTTATATAAAATTTAAACAGCAATTGTGTCACTTAGTGGGGTGAGATTCTTTGCTCGCTTTGCTCGCTCAGGATAACGTCTTCGCTTCCTACGGTCGCTTAGAATGACATTTTGAACGGTTGATCTGAAAAAGCTGTCAACTTCTTCAGGACGACACCAAATTTTTTTGGATATAATATGCAAGATGTTTATTCTAATAGGGAATATTTTTGAGCTTGTTTTATTATAAAATTAAAATCCTTGCATCTTTCAAGAAAAGTATAGTTGTTTTTTAATGCTTGTATTTTTGATAAAGAAATACTTTTTTGTTCTAATTTTTCTATAAGAATAGTAGGAACAAAATAAAGCTCAAATGAATCTTCATTTAATGGATGTACTCCAATTATTACGTCAGATGTAGTAGTAGATTGAGTATACGTTTTTACATCAGATTTATAGGTACGATCTACTCCCCCTCTTGTACCCCCAGTAAACCTAATACCTCGAGGAGCTTTTTTTACTTGGGCACGAATAATAGTTTCATTACCATGATTATCTTTAAATACAATTATTAAATCATAAGGCGATAACGGAAGATCAACTAATGATACATTTTTGTATCTTTTCATTAAAATACCAGCAGCAATATGTTCATAGGCGAAACCTTCAACAGAAGCTTGTAAACCTATCTCTTCACGACTCATATTATATACTCATTTTTTTAGTACTAAAATCCAATCGGTGTTTATTCGTTCTTTTCGTGGTACCTTAATAAAATGTTTGATAATTTCTGAACCAAATAAGCATTCTAATTTGAAACCATTATTTTCCGCAATATGTTTTATATATTTCCAATTTTCAAATAACTCACCTCTTATACGATTATTTCCTATTACAATTATGTAATGTGAATCTTTCTTGAGAACTCTATATACTTCTTGTATATTTTTTTGCATGTCCATTAAATATTTATAAACAATAAATGCACGTCTTTTATCTTTATCAAATATTTTAGTAATGACAGAATCAGCATCTGGTATACCGGACTTATGTAAATCCTTATAATCTTTATGTAAAACACTTTCAGTACCCACATGTTTTCTTTTTAAAGGTGTTAATGAACCATTTTCAAAACCAAGCCAATAAATTTCTAGTTGATGTGTTCTCGGATAATCAACTGCATTTGCATAAGGTGGTGATGTAATTGCTAAATCAAAATAATTATCTCTATAATTAATATTTTTTGCATCGCTATCAGTTGGAAATTCAATATCGAGATTAGAAGGATACTGGTTTACAAAATTTTTAAATTTTGGTATATTCAATAAAATTCTTTCGGTAAATTTTGTTAAAGCATCTGAAGGATACACTTTTTTATTTAATTTTTTTCTAATTACTGTTCTTGTGCAGTTATTATCAGCATTTGATACTTCACGAATTATTGAAGAAAAACATATCAAAAAAAAGTCTTTTATGGATTTTTCAAATTTTAGTAATTTAATCTGTTTTTTAATGTAGGCTAATTCTAAAATTATTTCTTTATTAAACCAGTTGTCTCTATAGGGGAAATCAGGAATATCAGTATCAGAAACTGTATTTGGTTTATAATTCAATATTGAATTAATAATGATATTTTTTGCTTGTTCTAATTTTGAGACTGACAGTTTTGTAGTTTTTACTTTTGCTAAATATCTTGAGAAGGGATCAATATCTATACCAACAGAATGACGTTTATTTAATAACGCTTCAAGATTTGTAGTACCGCTTCCAGTAAAAGGATCTAATATAATGTCATATTCATTTGAATATTTTTTTATTAACCATCTTGGAAGCTCAGGAAAAAATTTTGCAGGATATTTATGTAAACCATGAGTAAGAATTGACTGATCATAGCTAATAAAAAGAAAGGTATCATTATCTTTGATAGAAAGATTTATTGGAATTTCTCCGTCAACACGAGTTATTTTCTCTCCATAATCATTGACGATTTCTTTTACATGGTTATTTAAATCCTCATTAAACAAATTTTTTTGTTTATTATTAAAAGTTTTGTTATTTCTAAAATTATTTTTTCTTACTACTTTTGTTTTGATTTTATTTAAAGATATGGGATAATATTTAGATAAAGTCTGAGTTTGCATTCCATCCTCTATGATTAATTACTTGATTTATTTTAAAATATAAATTTTTTTATTAAAGATCAATACTACTATTTTAATTCTAGTCAATAACATCCATCTTCAAATATGGCCTTAAGGCTTTGGGAACGATGACTGTACCTTCATCGGTTTGGAAATTTTCCAGAATGGCAATAATAAGACGGGGTAATGCTACACCGGAACCATTCAACGTATGCACAAAACGGAGCTTATCGCCTTTTTTCTTTCTATATCGTATGTTCATTCTGCGTGCCTGAAAATCAGTAAAATTGGAGCAGGAAGAGATCTCCAGCCATTTATCTACTCCGGGAGCAAACACTTCAATATCGTAACATTTGGCTGCAGCAAAAGAAAGATCTCCGGTAGCCAGTATGGCTACCCGATAAGGCAGTTCCAAAGCCTGGATTACTTCTTCAGCATCCTTAAGCAGCAATTCCAGTTCATCATAGGAGTTTTCCGGTTCCACAAATTTGACCATTTCCACTTTGTTAAATTGATGGATACGCATAAGTCCTCTGGTTTCAGCTCCATAGGATCCTGCTTCCCTGCGGAAACAGGGGGTGTAGGCGGTATAACAGAGGGGTAAATTTTCTCCTCTCAAAATTTCCTCCCGATGAAGATTGGTAACCGGTACTTCTGCCGTGGGGATCAAGAAGAGATCGTCTTTTTCCACCAGATACATATCTTCTTCCAGTTTGGGAAGTTGACCGGTGCCGAACATCATGTCCCGTTTAACAATAAAGGGAACCCAGGTTTCTCTGTATCCGTGCTTTTCGGTATGCATATCCAGCATAAAATTAATGAGAGCACGCTGCAGTTTTGCACCTGTTCCGGTAAAGGAAACAAAATGTGTACCGGAAAGACGACTTCCCCGGTTAAAATCAATCAGTTTTAGTTTTTCGCCGATTTCCCAGTGAGGTTTTATTTTAAAATCATGTTTTGTAACCTGACCCCATTCTTTTATGATTTTATTGTTGGTTTCATCACCTTCAGGGACTGACTGGTGAGGAATATTGGGAATAAATATTCGTATTTTATGAATTTTTTCTTCACAGTCCTTGACTTCCTGATCAATTTTTTTAATATCATCTGCTACCTTACGCATGGCTTTGATGGCCTCTTGAGCATCCTGTCCCTGTTGTTTCAATTTTCCTATCTGTTCGGAAGTCTGGTTACGTTCTGCTTTCAGGTTGTCACTTTTTTGGATAAGTTCTCTTCTTTTTTTATCCAGACTCAGTAGAGTGTCTACATCCGCATCCATGCCTTTAACTTGTATAGCATGCCGTACCAGATCAACATTTTCTCTAATATATTTCAGACTTAACATCGGATTGACTCCTTTTATCCAGTGTATTCAGTAATTGTCCGTGCAATGAATTGAATTTCTTTTTCTCCCAGTTCAGGATACATGGGGAGAGAAATGATATGTTTAGCTGTTTTTTCTGATATCGGAAAGCTGCCTTCACCATCACTGAATTTTTTATATGCCGGCTGGAGGTGAAGCGGGATGGGGTAGTGTATGGCAGAGGCGATCCCTGCTTTTTTCAGGTGTTCCTGCAACCCGTCTCTGTCTTCGACCTGGATTGAGTATTGATGGAAAACATGATCGTTATACTCTTTAATAACCGGTGTCTGTACTTTTGCATCTTTCAGAAGTTCTGTATACAGAGCAGCCCTGTCTTTTCTGGCTTCGTTCCATTGATCAATATATTTCAGTTTTACTCTGAGTATGGCAGCCTGCAGAGCATCCAGTCTGCTGTTAATTCCCAGACGTGAATGATGGTATCTTTTATCTGATCCATGATCCATAAGTGTACGCACCTTATCTGCCAACTTTTTATTGGAGGTTAATACATGTCCTCCATCGCCAAAAGCACCAAGATTTTTTGCCGGAAAATATGACAGACAGCCCAGGTCACCAAGACTGCACACACTTTTTGATTTATACTTTGCACCAACTGCCTGGCAGGCGTCTTCTATTACATAAAAATTATGTTTTTTGGCAATTTTGTTGATGTGGTCCATATCAGCTGCTTGTCCAAAAAGGTGTACTGGGATGATTGCTCTGGTTTTGTCGGTTATAGCGTTTTCAATTTTGTCAACATCAATTAAATAACTATCCTCTTCGATATCAACATATACCGGTTTTGCCCCCAGAAGTGCGATAACTTCGGCAGTAGCTACAAATGTAAAGGGTGTGGTTATTACCTCATCCCCGGGTTTAATATCAATAGCCATGAGACATAACTGCAGCGCATCTGTACCGGAAGCACAGCCGATTCCATACTTGGTTTCTGTATAATCTGCCATCTCTTTATTGAATGCTTCTACATTGGGCCCCATTATGAAACGTCCGGTTTGAAGTACTTTATTAATCTCCTGATCTATTTCCTTTTTAATTGTTTTATACTGTTCCACCAAATCTACCATAGGTATATTCATTCTGCATATCTCCTTTTTTTTAATTTAATGTCCTTTACCACTAAACATTATATAAATGGTATGGATAATGATTTTAATATCCATCCGCAAAGACATGTTCTCAATATAATGCAGGTCAAATTGTAGTTTTTGTTTAACATTTTCCATTGTCTGATCGTATACTCCTTTAATTTGGGCCCAACCGGTAATTCCCGGTCTTACCTGTAATCTTCTGCTGTAAAGCGGTATCTCCTCTTGCAGTTTTTTAACAAAATTTGGTCTTTCCGGTCGTGGTCCTACCCAGGACATATCACCCATTATTACATTAATGAACTGGGGAATTTCGTCAAGTCGATATTTGCGCATCAATTTACCAAACCGGGTTACTCTGGGATCATCAGGTGTCGCCCAAATGGGACCTGTCATTTCTTCTGCACCTGTTACCATTGAGCGAAATTTTATCATTATATACTCTTTACCATTTTTACCTACTCTTCTCTGAAGGTAAAAAACATTGCCCCTTGAATCGATGGGAATTATGATAGCAAATATGATCCAGAGAGGTAAAAAACCAATCACAATTACTATTGATAAGACAATATCAATAAATCTTTTTACAGTGCGTTCCCACTGAGGCATAATAGCTGGCAGTACTTCTATCAGTGGAAAACCATATATTTGATTGGTTCTTACTTGACCAATAATGATATCATACAAATGCGGAACTATTTTAATACCCACCGGCAATCCGTTACATTGTGCTATTACATATTCCAGTTGTTTCATTGAAGGCTGGGAGAGTGAAATGATAACTTCCTGAATGTTTTTTTCTTTAATTATTTCATTAAGATTGTCAAGGTTACCTAAAACCGGTATATTCCGATAGTTTTTCTTTTTCCTGATTTTTTTAGGAGAGATAAATCCTACGATATCATATCCCAGGGCCGGGGCCCTGGCAACTTTATCAGAAATATTTCTTGCTTCTTTACCCCAACCGATAATTATGGTTTTTTTCCTTCCAAAACCAGCAACTAATAGTTTTCTGTGAACTGTACGAAATAAAATACGGCCTAAACTGACCATAAAAATCAATAAACCCCAGTAGGAAGCAATCATAAAACGGCTGTAAGGGATCGGTTTGTTAAGATCATGTTCAATATCAAAAGTGATAAAAAACAGGAGAATTACCCCTACGGTTACAGCTTTGGAAACCTCTATGAACTCATCGGTGCGGGATTGGGTGTATTTGATCCTGTACAGCCCGAAGAAACTGAAAAGTAGAAACCAGAAAACGAAAAGCAAGAGTGATATCAAAAATACTCCCCAGAAAGTTCTTTCGGAAAAAAGACCAAAGGACAGCCGCAGACGGCACCAGAGATAGAAGGCAGTGTGGATCATAGATAAGTCGATCAGGAATAAAAGGATTTTTTCATTATATTTTAACATAATATGGTTGTAATATTTATATGAAAATTATTGACGTTGGGGATCCCATGATATTATCTTTTGACCCTTTAAATATTCAAGTATCCCGAGTGTGGATGCATATTCTAAAAGACAAAAATAGTATGGTATAAATAACCAAGATGGTACCCCCCGAAAATTTTTTATAATTAAACCAAATAGGCTTATACTATAGAATATAATTTGGAGATAAAAGATAAAATGGAATTTTCCTGATACAAATAGTATAAGATTCATAATAAATAACAATAAAATAAAAAAGGGAGAAAACCATCTTAATACTTTATGTGATAAAAGTTCCCAGGATAAAATAAAATTTTTAAAGGGATTAATTAATGAATTATGTGTGGCTATACTATTAATACTACGGTTAATTATTCTTTTTTTTCGATCGAGTTCATCTTTAAATATATTTGAAGCAGCTTCAAATGATATTGCTTTTTTTTCATATATAACTTTTTTACCATTTTCAGCAATTTTAAGTGGTTCAATAAAATCGCTTATATCAGTATTTAATAAATATACATAATCAGATTTTCTGACAGCATAAATAGAACCGTTAGCCCCTAAAATTGTAAAAACTCTATTTTCAAATTTTTTTATTAATTTTTCATATGACCAATACAAGTTTTCTTTTTTCCCTACAATATTATTATCCAGATTTTTATACCAAAGTTCACCTGATACACATCCAACATTTTTATCGTAAAAATGTTTTACCAAATGCTTAACTGCATCTTGTATGTAAAGTGCGTTTGCATCAGAAAATATTAATATATTACCTGTTGATTTTTCTACTGCAATGTTTTGTGCTGTTGTTTTACCCATGTGTTTTTGTAGGGTTATTAATTTTACACCTTGTGATTTATATTCCTGAACTATCTTATTTGTATTATCTGTGGAATTGTCAGAAATGATAATAATTTCTGTTTTTTCTCTGGAATAATTTAGTTGGAGAGTATTTTCAATTTTTTTTCTTATTATTTTTTCTTCATTTCTAGCTGGAATAATAATAGAAACTAATGGTTCATAATTATCCATTTTATTTAATAGTTTATTTTTTTTTAATTTATAGAGAATAAACAAGATAAGCGGGTAGGCAATATATATATATATAATAAGCAATAAAGATATAATAAATATTGTTTTAATGAAGAGCATATACACTACCAATAATTCTATGTATTTTCAATTTTTTCCCCTATGTAACTATATATTTATAAATATATTCAAAACAATTATGAATAGCAACATTTTTAAAATTTAAGTTACTAAGGCAGTTATGAATTGTTGATTTAAAATAATAAAATCAGAAAAAATTCATTAGGGGAAAAATATAAATTTTAAATATTATTTTTATATAATTTTAATAATTTTTTTTCTTCATTTTCCCAATTAAAAAAAGTTTCTACTGCCTTTAATCCGTTTATCCCCATTTTTTTTGCTGCGAGGGGGTTATCTACTAACCATTTTATAGTATTTATAATATCTGGTATAGAATTTGGATTAACAGATATACCAGCCTTATTGCTGTCTATTAGATTTTCCCAGACTGGAAAAGCAGAATAAATAATTGGTAAACCTACAGCCATATATTCAAAAAATTTCGTTAGCTCTTTTTTAACATAATGCGAAGTTTCAGGGAAGATTGCTAAACCTGCTAACCATCGATTTTGTTTTAAATAGTTGCAAATTTCCTTATATGGTATATATCTATTAAGTCCAATTATTTGAATATTATTATTATAATTCGCTCTTTTTTTAATTTTATTTGCTACATTATAGGAGCATTTACCTATTAAATATATATTAATATTATCTAATTTTTGTGCAATATCTGCATATATTAGTGCCCCTCTGTCTTCAGTAATAGTGCCAGTATAAATTAAAGAAAATTCATTTTTAGGAAAATGACGCACTTTTTTAATAAACATATCCTTTTTAGGATAATTTAATACAGTGATTTGTTGAGGAAATCTTTCAGCGTAATATTTTTCTGCCAGAATAATTTCAAAAAATCTCGAAGCAAAATTTTCAATAACATAAAATATTTTTTTTAAAATAAATTTTAATATGTTGTTTAGATACTCACGTTGTTCGATCGAAGTAATATAATTTTCATGTACATCATAAATAACTCGTTTATTTTTGAAAAATAACAATAATCCTACCAATATAAGTTCTGGTTCATGAAAATGGTATATGTCAGCGTTAACTTTGAAAGATTTTTTTAAAATATGAAATATTGTAATAGATAGTCTTTTTTTTAGATTTTGATATTTAGGTATCGATAAAATTTTTACTCCCTTAACAATCTTATCGTCACTATTTGGTGCGATAATTATAACATCATATCCTGCTTTTTTTAAACTTAAACATTCTTTATAAAAAATTCTATTATCCAATGGATAATGTGCAGTTGTTAGATGACAAATTTTTTTAGATTTATTTTCCAATAATCCTCAAAATTTATTTTATGTAATTTTATTATACTAAAAATATTAAAATAAAATATAAATATTTTCCCCAAAAATAGCAATTTAAATCATTTCATGCAGTAGCTTTATAGCTGCTTTATACACTGTATCAACTTGTATATTTTTTAGACATTGGTATTTTACATCTGGACAATCATATTTTCTAGTAAATGTCATACAGGGACGACAACTTACATTGCTTGTAATATTTATAGTATTTTTCCCTATGGGACCATTTCGTTTTTCATCAGTGCCCCCCCAAATAGTAATTATAGGTTTTCTTAATAGATCTGCGGTATGCATTATACCTGAGTCATTAGTAATAATTAAATCACACATTGTAATAACAGCCATTACATTTTCAAAATTATCACTCTGTAAAATATTATAATTATGAATCTCTTCTATTTTTAACAGTTTTTTTTCATCTGGTCCGCAGATAAATATAATTTTTGCGTTTATGTTTAATTTAAGAGCTTTTGCTAATTCTAAATATTTTATTACTGACCATTGTTTAAAAAGTGTATTATTTTTACATCCTGCATGTATACAAATTTTTGTTTTTTCCTTTTTTTGATCAATATTTTGAAAATATCTATTTGTAAATTTTTTAGTCGATAAATCGAGAAATATTTTTTGATATACAATTTGTTTATTATTTAAACTATTTAATAGTTCCAAATTTTGTTTAGTATCATGAATTGAAGAATTGATCGGTTTTAAAACACTAAAACTTTTTTTTAAGAATTTGAAATATGGATGAAGTGTAGAATAATCATGACTTATTATTATTTTAGCATTGATTAAAAAGGGAATTAATTCATATTTTAAACGTTGGGTTGGGAAGGATAAAAAAGCAATATCATATTTTTTTATGTATAATTTCAGAATAATATATATATTATTAATAAAAAAATTACTATATATATAAATATTATCAAATTGTTTTGTTGTTTTGATACAGTCTTTTACATTACTATTTAAGACTAATCCATCTAATATTGCAGGTTTATAATATTTTTTGATAATATTAATTAAAGGAAGTGTCATAATAGAATTCCCAAGGCCTGTGCACATAATAATTAACATTTTTCTTTTTTGTAACTGTTTATACATATTAGTAATATTTACAGCAGGGTGGATTAACTTTAAAAGAGGCCCAATAAGACTCAATAAAAATAATTTTAAGTTAGATTTTGAAAAAATTTTTAAGCGTAACATGTTTTTTCCTATTTTGAATTATTTGCTATATTAATAATTTTGCTTTTTAGTTTTTTAATTAGGTCAATATTAATGATATTAAATAGTATCATTGTTATTAAAAAGATGACTATAAGTAAAAATTTAATGATTATATTTAATATAAAATGTTCAATGTATAAATTATATCCAATAAAACCCAAAAAACAACTTATAATAGTTAATATTATTAATTTTTTAACTTCATATTTTATTCTATAATATTTTAGTGAAATTAATAAAATAGAATTGCTAAGTATAAAAAATGAAATAAATCTTGAAAAGGCTGCTGCTTTAATTCCATATAAAGGTAATAAAAAAATGTTTAAAGAAATATTTATAATTGCTGCAATGCCAATAATTATTGGATAAAAATAAGTCTTTTTTTTTACTTGAATGCCAATAGATGTAAAATAGTTAACACCATAAAAAATAAATGAAATTATAATAAATGGGATTAAAGAGTTGGCTTCTAGGTATTTTGGAGTTGTAAAAATTGTAATTATTTCATTAGAGAATAATATAATTATCATACCGAAAGTAATGAGTAGTAATATGAATATTGTAAAGAGTCTAGCAAATACCAACGATCCATTTTTTTCCTTGGCTATTTTAAACATAACAGCAGGCCATGTTTTTTGAAAAGAGGTGACAGCCAAACCCATAATAGTACCGATTCTTAAGGCAACCCCAAAAATTGCCACTTTCTCAAGACCAAGGTAGTATTTTACCAAATATCTATCCGACATCATCAATATCATGCTAAATAGACTTGCAGGTATCAGAGGGATTCCAAATTCAAACATATCTTTTAATTCAGTAAATGAAAAAGACAAAATCAAATCTTTATTAATAATGATAAAATAAACAATAAAAAATATTAAACTAGCTATAGCATTAGCATAGGCAATACCATTGATACCTAAATTAAAATGATAAATAAACAGTAAATTTAATAATAAAACTAACAAAAAATTAGCTCCTGCGATAAGAGCAAATTTACCTGAACGTTCTTCTATTCTTAATTTTGTCATAGGTATGATTGTTAAAGTTTGAAAAAGAGAAAACAGGATAAAAGATCGTAAAGCATTAGTAAATTTAATTGATGAAAAAAGCAACAAAGATAAATTATTAGAAAATGTTAATAAAATAATGGAAAAAATTATCGATATAATTGCTAAGGTGTAATATGCTGTTGAAATTAATGTTTTTTTATTCGGATTTTTTTTGTATAGATAATTTCTAAAAAGAGCTGAACCCAGTCCAAATTGCATAACGATTAATAAAACATTTGATGATACTACTAATATTTCTAATGTTCCATATTCTACTTTTGTTAAATAACGCGTATATATTGGAAGTAAAATAATATTTACAGCTCTATTAAGTACTGTGGCTATTGCATAAATAATAGAGTGTTTAACAATTTTTTTTATTAGATAAAACAGATGTATTAATCCTTTGTGTTGTAATGCAATTTGTGGCAGATACTAATAGAACCTAAAATAATTGACCATATAATAATGAATCTGTAATGAATAAGACATACATTTGTTAATGCTATAATCATTAATCCAAATAGGGATGATACAGCTGCAGAGGTTATTGTTTTAATTATAGTATCTTGTGATGTAAAATATATTTTAATACCCTTCTGTAAAAAATATAAAAGCAGAAAAAGAAATAAAATTAAACCAATTATTCCAGTTTTCCATAAAACAAAAATGTAACTATTATCTACAATATTAGGAGAGACATGATGGAGTGTCACTAAGTTTATTGAATCCCCCAAACCGGTTCCAAGAAAAATATTATTTTTCCAGTTGTGTAAGGCATTTTTAATCTCATTCAATCTAATAGCCAATGACGTATCTTCTTTTAAATTAGTTAAGCTTTCTAATCTTTCTAGTAATGTTATTAATGCAGAATCAAATAAAAAATAATCTACCAGTAGAATAACAACAGCAAAAAAAGCAAGAATTAATATAATAATAATTAAAAACTTAATAATATTTTTTAACTTTAATCCTTTTTGGTTATAATATAGGAAAAAAAGTGCAATAATTGATAAAAAAATACCCAACCATAATGCTCTTTGCTGTGAGAAAAAAATCATTAAAAATATAGGAAGTAATAGAATTACTGAGAATAAAAGGTGATTTCTCTTTTTTAAAAAAAGATTATAGCTTAGGATAAATGGAATACTTACTTGTGCAATATGTGGTTGTTGAGTGGACACACGTGTAATGAACATAGAAGTAGTTTTTGCTTCTCTAAATGTCACATAGATATATTCAATAGAAACTAATACAGTTATTACAAAAATAAATAGCCAAACCTGCAACAATTTTTTTTTATTAACAAAAGAATTTTTTATAATAAAGAAGCTTAAAAAAAGAGTAATAAAATAAAAATCAATGACTATATAATGAACAGGATTGTTGTTTACCAGCCCCCAGAAGATTGCAATAAATCCCCATATAAAAAATGAGAATATAATCTTATCATCCAGATTAATATTTGAAGATAAATAATTATTTATATTCCTTTTTTCGATGAAGCTTATAAATAGGCATATAATAAGAATGAAAAAAATAATTGGTAAAGAAGCACTGTGTTTTAGATATGGATAACGTAATAAACCGGAATTATTGGGAAAAATGACTATGTATAATAGTAATAAGTAGAAGAGATTTTGTGATGACTGCAATAAATAAATAAATAATATAGTAAAAAAAAAGATTGCAAAAACAATAAAAGGATTTTTAAAATATAGCGATAGACTTATTAGAAGTACTTCACAAATAGTAACAATATAAAAAAATAATTTTTTTTTACTATTATTAATTATATTTTTGTTAGAATATGTCATCTAATTTCGTTTAAAATGAAGAATTTTGGAAATATCATTTTTTAGAACTGATATAATTTCATTATATTTTTCCCCCTTTTCTGGATCATTTCTCTTTAATGAAGCGATATTTTCAATAATAAATACTGCAATAATACTTAGTAAAAGTGAACAGAATCCCAAGAAAAGCACCAAAAGAGATCTTTGTGGTTTATGTCGCTTTATCGGTATGGCAGCCTTGTCCAGCACCTGTACAGTGGGGGTGTCTCTGGCTTCCTCTATTTTCGCTTCTTCATATACTGGCAGTAAAAATTCCTGTATATTTTCCTGTATTTTTACTTCTCGGTAAAGCCTGACAAATCTTAATCCGAGTTCTGGAAGGTGCTGTAAGGTTAAAAATAGTTCTTGTTTTTGTATGTTTTGTTTTATCGTTTTATCAAAATCACCTTTTTTTAATTCTGTATATTTGTTTTTCAGTGCTTTTAAGGTACTTTTTACTTTTTGAGTTTCTGAATGAGACTTTCCAAAATATTCACTTAATGCTTCTAACTCAACCTCTTTTGTGATAATTTGTGCTTTTAGTTCAGAGGCTGCAGAGATTGTAGCTTCTGTCTGTTCAGGGAGTGATATAACACCATATCTTTGCTGGAATTTTTTTAAGCTGTCTTCAGCCGATTTAAGATCTTTCAGGTTTTGCTCATATCTTTTTTCAATGAAAATTCTTTTATTATGGGCTTGGCTGGTTTTCATCCGTTTATTAATTCTGTCCAGCTCTTCTATGAAAAAGTTTGTCATGTTCTTGGCCCGGTTACGAGCCTCATTATCTGTTTTTTTTGTAGATAGATAAGGTGTTCCTGCCTCAACACCTACAGTTATTGTACCTTCCTCTTCTACTTTTATAGATACATGATTCCTGAGTTCTTCTATGGTTTCCTCGATATTTTTTTGCTTATATTTTTCCATAAGATTAAACTCATCAATAACTGATTCCATTATTGTTCTACTTTCAAGCATGGCAATAAAACGGGATGTTTGTTCCGAAAAACCTAATATGTTTCCCATACCCAAATTCCCAACAGGGAGTTTATTCATTATAGATGATAATCCGCCAAGACTTGTTGTTTGTTCCGATGGCGGCATTATTGTTGTAGTAGCTTTGTACCATTTTGGTATAATAAGGCTGATAATTGCAGTTACAATGCAGACAACCAAAAAATTTATTATAATCATTTTCCTCCATTTAACCAATATATATACATAATCGATAAATGAAGGATTTTCTTTTTCTGTGTTTTTTACCATATCTACTCTCCAAAAACCCCTGCTGCTTTGGCAGCCAGAATGAGTGATGTAATGGCCGGGATTATTCTCACCCAGTTCTGAAGCCGTAAATTAAATGTTTCCGGAAGATTCACCACATCTCCGGCCTCTACTATAATGTCAGGTCCCTTTTCTGTTTTCCCGGTGCGCACATGATAGACTGATACTTCTTTAATTTTACCGGCACGGAAGTCACCCCCGGCCATACCGGCATACTCTTTTGCAGTCAGGTTGAAAACATAGGGATAGGCACCGGGATTTCTGACTGCACCTTTTACATAAACATAGTGAGAAGGCAGGATTACATGATCGCCGCTTCGAAGGATAAAATCAAAACTTAATGAATCCGGATTGATAAAGGGACTGATATATTTTGTGCCATTTTGGCTGTTTCTCTCTACCACAATCTTGGACAGATCAGTATTTCTTTTCAAGGCTCTGATTCGGGTGATAAAATTTAACAGTTTTTCATTGGGTGTTATCTGATATACCCCTGCATACTCCTGATCTTTTTCAATATAGACATACTGTTTGGTTAAATCCACAGACGGTACATGAATAATATCTCCTCCCTGTACATAAATATCTTTTTCAATATCACCGTCCATTTCAAATTTGGAAAGATTAAATACATCTTTAGTACTATCAGCATGTCTGATTACTATACCCCCTTTCCAGGCTCTCTCAGTAACCCCTCCTGCTTCCACTATCATTTCCGAAACTCTGTCCACTGCCCGGGCGATAAAGGTACCGGGGAATGCTACCTCTCCAGCCACATGTACCCGGAAATTTCGTAAAGCAGCAAGGGATATTCCGACCTCACAGTTTTCATATGATCCTTTAGCTTTTTCTTTAACTATTTCCTGGACCTGCTTCAGAGTTTTATTAGCAGCTTCAATCTCTCCCACTGAAGGAATCAAGAGCATACCTTCCGGAAGCACCGGCAGATAGAAATGTTTTTCCAGAGCTCCCCAGATATTAAAAGAAAAAATATCACCCGGCCCAACCAGATATTCCTCTGGATGTATAGCTTTTTCCAAAGCTTCCGGTTCGGTCAATTTATCATAGAGTTGACGTTCCCGCTGATTTTTCCAGGTATCAAACTCCTCTCTGGTCATTTCCATTTTCTGCTGCTGGAATATTTTGGAAAAATCTATGCGGGTGGGAAGTGTGGTTTGTTCTTCCTGTTTTTCTTTTTTCTTATCCGGTATTTGGGGGAAAATATTTCCCGCAAACAAAAAAAAGAGTAGACATAACTGCATAGAATAAAAATAAGATTTCATTATTCAGATAATTCCTTAATTTGTTTTTAGGCTTTAACTACTTTTTTGTTTTTTTCTTTAACAGCATTGCGGGTATCAATAATTAATTGAGAGTGCTGTACAATTTGATTGAAATCATAACTGGAATGATCTGTAGAAATAAGTACTGCATCATAGGCAGAAAGATTATCAGGCGTTAATTCGATACTCGTCATATCATATTCATACTTTCTTACTTTAGGTATCTTGGGGATATAGGGATCATTGTAATCAATATTGGCATTTCGTTTTTTTAGTATTTCAATCAGTTTAAGACTGGGGCTTTCTCTAAGGTCATCAACATCTTTTTTATAGCCAATCCCCAGAATTAAAATACGGGCGCCTTTTATACTTTTCCCTCTTTCATTTAAAGCATCTACTACTTTTTGAACTACCCAGTAAGGCATAGACGTGTTTACTTCACCCGCCAGTTCAATAAATTTAGTAGGTATGTCATATTCCTTGGCTTTCCAGGTCAGATAAAAGGGGTCAATGGGAATACAGTGGCCGCCCAGACCGGGACCGGGATAGAAAGGCATAAAACCAAATGGTTTAGTGGCGGCTGCTTCAATTACTTCATGTATGTCAATTCCCATGCGGTCCAGGATCATTTTCATCTCATTGACAAGGGCAATGTTAACGCTCCTGAAAATATTTTCCAGCAGTTTAGTAGCTTCTGCAGCCTGGCTTGAGGATACAGGTACTGTTTTTACAATAACCTGGTCATAAAGTGCCAGAGTGCATTTCAGACCATAAGGATCATTGCATCCTACCACTTTGGGGATTTCTTTGGTTGAATACTTGGGATTATTTGGATCCTCTCGTTCCGGGGAGAAGGCAAGATAAAATTCTTTTCCGTATTTCAATCCGGATTTTTCCAGAATAGGACGCATTATCTCTTCTGTTGTCCCGGGGAAAGTAGAACTTTCCAGAACTACCAGTTGGCCTTTTCTGAGATATTGAGAAATAGTTACAGAAGTTTTTTCAATAAATGTAAGATCAGGCTGATGATGTTTATCCAGAGGAGTAGGAACCGCAACAATTATACAGTCAGTTTTTTTTAGCAGAGAAAAGTCTGTGGTTACAGTTAAAGAAGTCCGGGCAACAGCTTTTTTAATGCGTTCTTCGGAAATATGCTTTATGTAGGTTTTTCCCTTTTGTAAAATTTTAATTTTATCAATATCGATATCAAAACCAATAGAGGTATAGCCCTGTTCAATAAATTCCAACAGCAGGGGTAGTCCTACATATCCCAGACCAATCACACCTACTATAGCTTGTTTTTTTTCGATCTTTTCTTTTAAATTCAAATTCATACCTTTTAATTATATTTGTATTGTTTTTTGTAATATTTCAGATATTCACCACTTTTAATTTTTGCCCACCACCATTGATTATCAACATACCATTTAATAGTTTTTTGCATTGCTTTTTTAAAGGAGCTGGCAGGTTGCCATCCTAATTTTTTAAGTTTTTTTGTTGCAAGTGCATATCTTCTGTCATGGCCTTTTCTGTCTTCTACAAATGTCATTAAATCATCCGGTTTATTTAATTGTTTTAAAATAATATCAGTAATTTCTAAATTATTATGTTCATTACTGGCACCTACATTATAAGCCTCACCATCTTTGCCTTTTTCCATAATCAATTCAATAGCCTGGCAATTATCTGTTACATAAAGCCAATCGCGTACATTTTTCCCGTCTCCGTAGATGGGGAGTTTTTTATTTTCCAAAGCATTGGTTATAAAGAGCGGGATTAATTTTTCCGGATACTGGTAAGGGCCAAAATTATTGGAACTTCTGGGAATAACCACCGGCAAATTATAGGTTACATAATAGGAATAAACAAGTCTGTCCCCACCGGCCTTGGAAGCAGCATAGGGGCTGGAAGGCATCAGGGTATCTGTTTCCCGGAAACGGCCTTTCTCAATGCTTCCGTATACTTCATCAGTGCTGATCTGAACAAATCTTTCAATACCATATTCTCTAACTGCTTCCAGCAGAACATACACCCCATAAATGTCTGTATTGATAAAATCACCAGCACTGCCAATGGAGCGATCAACATGGCTTTCGGCAGCAAAGTTTACCACTACATCTGATGCTTGAACGCATTGTTTCACTATTGCAGGATCACAGATATCTCCTTTTACAAATCGATACCGGTCATCTTTTTCGATATCTTTTAAGTTGTCAAGATTTCCGGCATAAGTTAATTTATCCAGATTGATGATGTTGATATCATTTCTTTTTTTCAGTATATAGCGGATAAAATTACTGCCGATAAAACCTGCACCACCAGTTACCAGTAAGGTTTTCATGTATCACCTATAATTTAGCCCATTTTTATTTCCCAGTCATAGGGAATTTTATCTGTATTCCAGGGCAGCCGATGCTCATCAGGATTTTTTCTGTTATAGGGTTCTGAAGGACAGTTTACTACATACGCTTCTTCCTGGCTTATACATTTCCATCCGTGATATACATGTTTTGGAATATGTATAAGAATTGGATTATGCTCACCCGGGAAAAATTCATTAACCTCTCCCCTGGTAGGAGAATCTTTACGATCATCAAAAAGAGCAAGTTTTAACATACCTTTAACCACGGCTACGTTATCATCCTGAAACTTATGGTAATGCCAGGCTTTGACAACTCCCGGGTAGGTTGTAGTTACATAGACCTGGCCAAATTTTGAAAAAAAGCTGTCATCATTGCGCAGTATTTCCATGAGGTGACCACGCTCATCTGGTATCACCCGAAGGTTTTTAATCTGTACACCTTTTAACATCAATTTTACCTCCAAAAATGTAGGACTAATGTAATAAATTATACCTAAAAAGTCAATAAAGTCAGACTTGGGGAAAAGTCATAAAAAATTATCTTTCCTTTGCCCGGAAAGCTTTATTTAACTGTATTCGTATTATAGAACGCTGACAGATTAATAAAAAGAGTACCCAGATATTAAAAGGAACACAGATAATCCAGAATATCAGATCTAAACGATTGATTAATGCACATATCAAAAAGACGGAAATGTGAGTGGTGGCACCGAGCATGCTCCATCCCCTTACCAGCAGCAGGTTATATTTGCGATAATGTTGGCGAAAATGTTTTTTTACTGATGCTGGAATGTTGTTGTCCTTAAAATACCATTCCAGAAATCCCTGGTAATCGTTTGGCTGAGCTAATCTGATAACAGCTTTTTCCACAATATAAAAGCCGATATAAAAAAGCAGGATAAGTTTATATCCTCTGGCTGCAATAGATTTACCCAGACTTCGGTAAATTCGTTTCAGCTGATCAATCCCTTCCAGTTTTTCATGATATTCAGGTATGGAGTAGTGAATTAATTCATTTTTGAAGTGATCAAACAGATGGATATGGATAAGATAGTTAAGTATGGCAAAAATTCCGTAAAAACTCCAGTGCAATCCGCTGATTTGTTTATTGTAGGATATAGCATATGCAACTCCGGAAAATATGGCTATATAGGTAATAACATCTGCAATACCGTCCAGTGTCTTTCCCAGCCGGGAACTGATGCCCTTTATGCGGGCCAGCTGACCATCAACACAGTCTAATATATGGGCAGTAAAAAGAATAAGAGCTGCATAATAAGCTGGATAGGTCTGGAATTTAAAAAAGAAATAGCCTGCAGTTGCCCCGCATACCATAGATACAATAGTAATTATATTAGGGTGTATGGAGGTTGGTTTAAACACTAAAGCCAGTAAAAAACTAATTGGACGAAAAATAAGCAAGGCCAGTGGCTCTTCAGTTTCAATGGGTTTTAAAGATCGATTAAATAAATTTTTAATTTTTTTCATTCTTGACCAATTTTTCTTTAATTAAGTGGTTTATAAATGCTAACTGATCCCAAAAAGTAAAATGGCAATTGAACCGGATATTATGGACAGGACACCGCAGGTGTTAAGTTTTTCTTTCCAGATCAGGTAAGCACTGATACTGGTTAATACAATGATACTTATATTAATGGAAGGAAATACTATAATAGCTGGTAGTACAGATAAGGCCCCGATAAGAAAAAAGGAACTGAAAATATTGGGAATGCCAAGGGTTAATCCTCTTATAAATGTTCTTTTTTTGAACATGATTTTTTTTAGAAAAACATATGATTGAGAATAGATAAAAGCGGACCCAAATATGCATAAAAGAAAAAGCGGTTTCTCATTCATGGGCTTCAACTGCTGAAAAACTTTCATTCCGAAATCGTTGATACCAATTCCGATTAACAACAGGATCAAATAGAGGTAATCAGTGAGAGAGTGTTTTTTTTCCGGGGAAGTTTTCAACGAATAGTAAAAAAAGATGATGGTTGCAATTGTCAGAAAAAAACCTGCAACCTGTTTTACATTGGGGGTTTCATGAAATATAATAATTGAAAGTATAATGGGAATCAATACAGAAAGTCTGGAGCTGACTACTGCCAGAGCAGTACCAGCTCTGCTTACTGATTCAGCAAAGATGAAAAATGCAATTACAAACAGCAAGCCCAGAATGATGCCGAACCAAAAGGTTTCAAAAGAAAATTCAGGATTTTTAGAAACAACAATAAAAACAATGCAGATCAGGGAGGCTGCAAGGTAGTTACCTGAAAGTAAAATAAAAGGCTGTCCTTTTTTCACATCGTTCGTTTTCAGGATTAAGGCAATACTGGTTGAGCAGATAATGGTTAACAATAAGGGAATCATACATTATTCAATCATTTGGTGTTACGTGATTAGGTTAATTAAACTCCCATGCAGCTGCCAACTTCTTTGGCGATTTTGATCAAAGGGTGATCAAGATTAACAGTTCTGTTTTTGCCGGCAATATCTGATAAAGGAACGGTTACAATATCATTGCCCCGTACAGCAACCATTACTCCCCCTGCTCCGGTTCGGCAGAGTTCTGCTGCTTTTACTCCGAATCGGGTGGCTAAGATTCTGTCTGTAGCTGTAGGGGTGCCGCCTCTCTGAAGATGACCCAATACAGTTACCCTGGTTTCAAGTCCGGTGTGCTTTTCAATATCATGTGTAATTTTATTTCCTATACCACCCAGACGAATCGGATCAGTGCTGTCCTTGATTTTTTGTTTTACTACCAGATCTCCTCCTTTTGGCTTGGCACCTTCCGAAACCACCACAATACTAAAACGCCGCCCTTTTTTACTCCGGCGTTTTACTTCTGCTATTATTTTATCCAGTTCATACGGCAGTTCTGGAATGAGGATGACATCCCCGCCGCCTGCAATTCCGGCTTCCAGAGTTAACCAGCCGGCATAACGACCCATTAATTCAATCACCATTACTCTATGATGAGACATGGCAGTAGTGTGGATTTTATCAATAGCTTCGGTTGCTGTTGATTTTGCCGTGTCAAAGCCAAAGGTAATGTCTGTTCCACAAATATCATTATCAATTGTTTTGGGTACACCAATAATGCGAACACCCTTTTGACATAATTTTTCGGCGATAGTCATAGTGCCATCTCCGCCAATACAGACCAGATTATCAAATCCCTCTTTTTTAATATATTTTACAACCTCATCAGAGATATCAATAAATGTAGTCTTGCCGTTTTTATCCTTTTGAGGCCATCTAAAGGGATCAGCTTTATTGGAGGTTCCCAGTATCGTTCCCCCCAAAGTTAGAATTCCTGAGACTTTGACCCAATCAAGGGGAATAATATTTTTTTTAATAAGTCCACAGAATCCATCCACAATACCGTAAATATCGATTTGCGAACTACTGATGCTGGCTTTGACAACGCCTCTTATCACTGCATTCAAACCAGGACAGTCTCCACCACTGGTCAGAACACCGATCTTTTTCTTTTTAGCCATGTTTTGCCTTTATTAATGTATAAATTAATAATGTGACAGTACTATATTAACTCCACTCAAGGATTACTTTTCCGCATTTACCGGAATTCATCACCTCAAATCCTTTTTCAAAGTCCTGGAATGTAAATCTATGGGTCAGAACAGGAGATAAATCCAGTCCGCTCTGAAGCATTACTTCCATTTTATACCAGGTTTCAAATATTTCCCGACCATATATTCCTTTAAGAAAAAGCCCTTTAAAAATAACCTGGTCCCAGTTAATTTTAGTTGAATTGGGCAGCAGGCCAAGTAATGCAATTCTTCCTCCATTGTACATGTTCTCCAGCATGGATTCAAATGCTGAGGGGCTTCCGGACATCTCAAGTCCAATATCAAATCCAATCATATCAAGATCTGCAATGCAATTTTCAATAGATGATTTAGTAACGTTAATAGCTTTGGTTGCCCCCATTTTACTGGCGAGGTCAAGCCTGTAATCATTAATATCGGTAATCACTATATGTCTTGCTCCCACATGTCTGCATATAGCAGCAGCCATTATTCCAATGGGGCCTGCTCCGGTAATGAGAACATCCTCTCCTACCATATTAAAGGATAAAGCAGTATGGGTGGCATTACCAAAGGGATCAAAATAGGCTGCAGTTTCAGAAGAAATATCAGGATGAACAAGCCATCCATTGGAGGCGGGAAGACTGAGATATTCAGCAAAACAGCCATCCCGGTTAACTCCCACTCCAACCGTATTGGGACAGAGGTGCCGTCTTCCGGCCAGACAACTTCTGCATCTGCCGCACACAATGTGTCCTTCTCCGGATACTCTGTCTCCGATTTTAAAATCCTTCACTTCAGATCCCTTTTCTACTACTTCCCCCACAAATTCGTGACCAATAGTCATAGGGGTTTTAATGGTACGCTGTGCCCACTCATTCCAGTTGTAAATATGCAGATCAGTTCCACAAATGGCAGTCTTTTTTATTTTAATAAGCAAATCATTACTGCCGTATTCCGGAACCGGTTTTTCTTCCAGCCATAGCCCTTTTTTGCGGTGTCTTTTTACCAATGATTTCATTTTGGACATAATTGGCCCCTTTGTTAAGAATTTGTTTTAATACATTACTCCAGGTCATTTATTAATTATAAGCATTAATGCAATACTTGATTGGATACTTAGAAGAGCACTATTCTTGAATGTATATTATCCTGTTTCTGTTTTTATATTGTGAGGAAAATATAATTCATTTGAGGTTAAAAGTCAAGAATAAGGATCAGGAAAGATGTTTAATCATATACATTGATTTTTTAGGATAAATTAATTACATTAATTCTGTCAAAAAACAACTGTTCAGTAGTAGATTAAAGTTATATGATATATGGTATCGGAACTGACTTAATTGAAACAGGTCGGTTCAAAGAAAAATTGAACAAGAATGATGAAAAAATTTTTACCAGGCTTTTTTCCGCAAAGGAAATTGCATACTGCCGGAAAGGAGCTCAGAAGAGTGCTCAGGCACGGTGTTTTGCAGCTCGATTTGCGGCAAAAGAAGCATTTGTAAAAGCTTTGGGCATGGGATTACGCAAAGGTCTGAGGTGGACTGATATAGAAATAATCAATAATTCTTCAGGTAAACCTTTGATACATGTATATAATAAAGCAGACCGTACTGTTAAAGATAAAGAGATCCGGAATATACATGTATCGATTTCTCATGCCAGAAATCATGCTTCAGCCATGGTGATTTTAGAAAAATAATTTTAGTATGTATAAAATAAATGGAGGTTTTATGTCGCATATTGGTTCATATGATGAACGGGTAAAGAATTTCAGCTGGTCTATTGCTGAAAAGGAACTGGACTATACTCCGGGTGAGTTAATAAATATCGGATGGTACTGTTCTGACAGAATTTGTCAACAAGGAAAGGGCGATAAGAAAGCCTTGATCTGGGAAGGGTTTAAAGGTGATGAGAAAACCTATACCTTTAATGATATCAGAGTTGCCAGCAATACCATAGCAGCTTTTCTCAGGGAAAAGGGGATAAAAGAGGAAGACAGAGTGTGTCTGTTCATGGATAAAATTCCTGAGCTGTATATCAGTTTTCTCAGTGTCCTGAAACTGGGAGCTATTGCTCAGCCTCTGTTTTCTGCTTTTGGCCCGGAATCTCTGCATGTCCGGCTTGACAATGCAGAAGCCAAGGCAATTATAACCCAGCGTAAACATGTTTCCAAAGCAAGAAAAATTCTGAATAAAATGCCTTATTTAGAGCATATAATCATAGTTGATCATGACGGGAAAAAACCCTTAAAAGATCGGGAAATTGTTTTCTCTCTTGAAGAGGCAGAACCAGTTGAAGATTTTGAGGTTTTTCCCACTAAAGCAGAATCTCCTTCGGTTCTGCATTATACCTCCGGGACCACTGGGCCGCCCAAAGGTGTTAAACATGTTCATTATTCATTGATCTCACAATACCTTACTGCAAAATGGGTGTTGGATCTGCGGGATGATGATGTTTACTGGTGTACTGCAGATCCGGGATGGGTTACTGGCACCTCTTACGGAATAATCGGTCCCTGGTCGTTGGGTATTACTCAATGTGTTCTGGATAAAGGATTTTCTGCGGAAGCCTGGTATGCATTTATTGAAAAACATACAGTCACAGTATGGTATTCAGCTCCCACTGCTATCCGCTCACTTATGAAAGCCGGGGAGGAAGTTGTAAAAAAATATGACCTTTCTTCTCTCCGCCACCTGGCCAGTGTGGGAGAGCCTCTTAATGCTGAGGCTGTTGTCTGGTCAGAGAAAGTATTTGGGAAACCATTTCTGGATACGTACTGGCAAACTGAAACCGGATCCATGATGCTCACCAATTTTCCGGGTATGAAAGTAAAACCCGGTTCCATGGGTAAACCATTTCCAGGTATTACTGCTACTGTTTTTGATCCTAAAACGAAAAAGCCTTTTGAAGAACCCGGAAAAGTTGGTTTAATTGCTTTTAAACCAGGGTGGCCGGCCATGATGAGAACTTACTGGCAGAATGAGGAAGCATTTAAAAGTAAGTTTGTAAATGACTGGTATATTCCCGGGGACAGAGCCAGTATAGACAAAGACGGCTATTTCTGGTTTGTAGGAAGAGATGATGATGTGATAAATACAGGTGGTCATCTGGTAAGTCCTTTTGAGGTGGAATCAGCTTTGCTTGAACATGAAGCTATTGCTGAATCAGCAGTGGTATCCAAGCCGGATGAAGTAAACATGGAAGTGGTAAAGGCTTTTGTTACTTTGAATCCCGGCTATGAACCAGATGCTGACCTGGAACTCAAGATAATGAATTTTATCCGTAAAAAACTATCTCCTCTGGCCATGCCCCAGGAAATAGAGTATGTGGATAAACTTCCCAAAACCAGAAGCGGAAAGATCATGCGGCGTCTGCTGCATGCTCAGGAGTGGGGTGAAGAGATTGGGGATACTTCCACCTTAGAGGATGAGTAATATTAATTTAAAGATACTATAATTATTTGAACAATGGTGTACTATTTATGAAAGTTAAAGAACCATTATTTGACTACATTGACCCAAAAATAAAATATGAGATTATTAATAATGATTGTCTTAAAGTATTAAAGAAAGTGGAGAATGAAAAATTTGATTTAATAGTTACATCACCTCCATATAATCTTGGCAAATCATATGAAAATAAAACATCAATTGAAAAGTATTTAAAAACACAAGAGGTAATAATAAATGAATTAATTAGAGTTTTATCAAAAAAAGGGAGTATTTGTTGGCAAATTGGTAATTATGTTAATAATGGCGAAATTTTTCCATTAGATATTTATTATTATCAAATATTTAAAAAATATGATTTACAATTAAGAAATAGAATTATATGGCATTTTGGACATGGTCTGCACGCTTCTAATAGATTTTCAGGGAGATACGAAACAATTTTGTGGTTTACAAAATCAGATAATTATATTTTTAATTTAGATGATGTTAGAGTACCCGCTAAATATCCTGGGAAAAGGCATTTCAAGGGTCCCAAAAAAGGCCAATTATCAGGTAATCCTAAAGGAAAGAATCCTTCAGATATTTGGGAAATAGTAGTAAGAGATTGGGAGAGAGAATTGTGGAACATTCCGAATGTAAAAGCTAACCATCCGGAAAAGACAGAACATCCTTGTCAATTTCCAATAGAACTTGTTGAAAGATGTGTGCTTGCTCTCACAAATAAATATAGTTGGGTTCTTGATCCTTTTTCTGGTACTGGCTCTGCCATAATTGCCGCTATTAAAAATGGGAGGCATGCTATAGGAATAGATAAAGAAAATGATTACTGTAAAATAGCTAGACAAAGACTTGATGATTTGAAAGATGGAAAATTGAAAATGAGACCATTAAATAAGCCTATTCATAAGCCGTCTAAAAAATCAAAACTTACTCAAGTTCCAAAAGATTGGCAAAAACTAAAATTAAATGGATAAGTTATGAATATTACACAGAAATATTCTCATTTAAATGGAGAGGAATACCTTATAGTTCATCATAATAAGTTATATGATGAAATAAAAAATGTTATTACTACAATTAATGCTGAAAAATACAAAATTAAGGTTAGTAAGGAAAAGACAATGAAGGGGACAAAATTATATAGTCCTATAAATCTTAATAAAGAATTTATTAATAAATTTAGAGATAAGAATTGGTATGAGAGTAGGTATTCATATTATATAACCTTAGATAGAGAATTAATGGAAAAAAGTTTATCAATGCTAATAAAGAAACAAAAGGAATTTTTCATAAGAAACGGAGAAAAAGAACCAATTTATAGTTATAATCAAACAGATTTTGTAAAGGATAAAATTGCTGTTGAAGTACAATTTGGTAAATACTCATTTGTTGCATATGATTTATTTGTTAAGCATATGTTGTTTTATTCTGGAGGTGTGATTAATTTAGGGATTGAAATTCTTCCAACAAAAAATATGCAATCACAAATGTCAAGCGGTGTGGCTTATTTTGAAGGTGAAGTTTATAATGTGATGCGACAGGGTAGAAACAGTCCACCTGTTCCTTTATTAATTTTAGGAATTGAATAATAACTATTAATAATAATAACAACTAAATTGAATTCAAAAAAGGAGAAAAAGAATGGATGACATGCAAAAGGTCGTTTTGGATTATGTGATCGAAGAATATCTGGAAGATGAAGATGAAGAACTTAATGTTGATACTCCTCTGATTTCCGGCGGTATCGTAGACTCGTTTTCCATGGTTTCCCTGAAACGCTTCCTGGAAAACAAGTACGATATATCCATCCCGGATGATAAAGCCACTCCGGAGGCCTTTGATACAGTAAATAAAATTTGTGATCTGGTTAAAGAATATGTAAAATAAAAATTTAAGATAGACAGTTTAATCGTAAGGGAGGTTTAGGTATGGCTTTCGTAAAAGAACAGAGGGATTTTTATCAGAATCAGCTTGAAGAGATTCAAGATACCGGTACATTTAAAGTAGAAAGGTTTATACATTCACCCCAGGATGCAGATATTGAGGTTGAGTTTCCCGCCGGATCGTCTCTGAAAAAAGTAATAAACATGTGTGCCAATAATTATCTGGGACTTTCCAGCCATCCCGAGGTGGTAAAAGCCGCACATGAGGGTCTGGACAGTCGAGGATACGGCATGTCTTCGGTCCGGTTTATCTGCGGTACCCAGGATATTCACGATGAGCTGGAAAAAAGAGTTACTGATTTTTTGGGTACTGAAGATACCATTCTGTTTCCATCCTGTATGGATGCCAATGCCGGGGTGTTCGAAGCAATTCTTTCCAAAGGAGATGTCATGATATCTGACCGGCTGGTACATGCTTCCATTATAGACGGGATACGTCTCTGCAGTGCAGATCATGATACGTTCAAACACTCCAACATGGAACATCTGGAGAAAAAACTGCAGCTTCATTCTGACAAGAAAAACAAGATGGTAATTACAGACGGTGTTTTTTCCATGGATGGAGACACTGCAAAACTGGATGAAATGGTGAATTTGTGTAAGAAGTATAATGCCATGCTGTTTGTGGATGATTCTCATGCCACCGG
>JAWODZ010000237.1:0-15723 GCA_046483025.1 bacterium | reverse complement strand
TTTTTATTTTAATCCGCATCTGTAGAGAAATAGTATAATCACCAAGCCTCGAATATTTATAGCTATAATATAAATTTTTACTCCAGGAAGTTGTTGGTGAACCATCACCATAATTTAACCTATTTTCTATATCTTGATTATCATAATGTGAGCAAAATGTAAAAAACCTAATATTAAAAGAATTGCCAACTTCTATTGAATTGCTACATTCTAAATTATTATATCTCCTGCTGTCGAAGGTGTTCTACACCTTCGACAGCAACTCTCATTACTGCCAAATTCTTTCTATATCCAAAATTCCTGGCTTACCTAATAAATAATCACTAGCACTTGAATATGGATATTGTTCCGGCAATTCACATAGTTGCCAATGTTCTGTACATGGATTGTTATGTATATATTCTGACCTCGCTAATAAATGTATCCACCTTTTAATAGTTGATGTTGTAAAATACATTAAAATACATCCCTTTACTCTGTTATATCGGCGAGGTGAAGAACACCTCGACGAGCGTTAAGCCTACGAAATTTTAAAATTCTATCCCATCGTCAAACATCTCTACCATCATGAAATTTTCCAATATTCCCTAATAATTGTTCTTATTTTTTCCATAATCGTAATCGCCTCCCGGGCTTCATCAATAGTTGCTAAAATCCCTGGATAGCGAACTTCAACTGCAAAAGAAGAAAGATCAATCAAATCTCTTTTATAATTGGATAGTTCAGGAATGAACTTTTTACATTGTTCCAATAAAAGATCCAAATCATGAGTTTTTTCAAAAAATACATCATTTTCTTGCAAAACTGCTTTCATATATTTTTCAATACATTGTTGAGCATGAAAACAAACAGCATCATATGCTGGCGGTTTTTCTTTATATTCTCTCTCAGCAACTAGAAAATCCTGTTCTGCTTTTTTAATCCACTCTAAGGTTACATTTTTCATAATTCAATCCCTTTTTCTGTAATACTTTTAGTAAAAATATCTCCTTCTTTTATTCTTTTTTCAACAAATTCAGGTGTTCTTACAATAATATCTATTGGATAAAAAACACCAAATACTTCATCGAGAGTAAGGCGAATCAATGATGCTTGTTTATAAAACTTTAATTTTGTATTCATTATAATCAAGAAGTCAATATCACTTTTTTTATCTGGGTTACCATAAGCGTAAGAACCAAAGAGGATAACTTTTTGGGGATTAAATTTTTCTTTAATAATCCCTGCTACTTTTTTTATAAATTCAATTTCAACACTATCTTTTTTAATCATTCAATGTCACCTTAATTTATTTTAATCCGTTTTTTATTTAGCTTACTTCTGTAAATTAATCATAAAACAGCACGCATGCAATAAATTTTAAGATTTTCATAATCAATTAATCCACTCCCTTCACTCCTCCCACTCAATCCCATTCTCCTCACACCACTCAATAGCCATTTCTTTAAAGGCCTGATATCTGAAGGAATACCACTTTTCCTCTATACCTTTTCTGCGGATGGTGCTTTTGAATATTCGAAAAGCTCCGCTTCCGTGAATGGCATCCAAAAGTTCATCCTGAAGAGCTACATCCTCAATGGTATAACAAAACTTTTCCATTATTTCCCATTCGTGAATATCGAATTGGGTAGGTAGCTGGATCCAGTTGTCATTCTGTAAAATATCTCTTTCTTTTTCTAAAGGCTCACCGGAGTAAGCACCTATTTCTTCTCCCTCTTCTGCACTGAGTAAATCTTCTTCAAAAACAGTATATAGCTCCCCTGTTTTTTTGTTGTAAAAGGAACACATCTCTTCATTTTGAATTTCAAATTGTTCTATGATGTCTTCAATTTTTATCATTTTTTAACTTACCTTTTTTTATTATTTACACTATTAATTTTTTTCCACTCACGATCTATTGTAACAAAACATAAATCTCATCGCATTTGCATTTTTTTGAACATTCCCTGTTTTGCTTCTTCCAAATATTTAAATTTTTCAACCAACTCCAGTTTAATGCCTAATTGCGCTGCAATTTCTGTGAATACATGGTACAATTTTTCCTTTTTTACAAAAATTTTTGATGGAATGGTTTTGTTGTTTTCAATTAAATTTAAAAATTTATCCATAAATTCTTTTAGATACTCAGTTTCTGCAGTCATATGAAAACCAATGATCAGCCCCCTTGAGCGTTCGACAAACAAACATACCAAAGGATAGTAGGGCACTTCACCTTTTTTATCTTGAACGGCAGTCGGGTTGTAAAAATAATCGATTTCCCAGGCGTTCCCCCTTGCAGGGATATCTTTCTTAATTCTGTTTACATAAAAATCATTCAACGCAGGGATATGTAATGTATCAGGTTTTAACTCTATTCGCTTCCATTTCCCCTGCCAATTAAACTCTTCTCCCTTTTTCTCCGGTACCATCACATAATAAAGATCATTTTCAACAGGGATGAGCATTTCACTATTCTTTTTAACTTTTAGTGCAACATTTTTAGCCTGCTGCAGGGCAAGGGTCAGGAATTGTGCTTCTTCTCTGGTCAGATACCAGGGGAAAAAACCAGGTCTCAATCTTCTGAACAGCGGCCACTGGTTTTTCCCCCTGAATTTCAAATCCAGTTTATTTATTATATTCAGATCTTTTGTATCCAATTCACCTCTGTTTTCAAATGAAGCCATGAGACAATCCTGCAGATGAAATAGATCCATTTTATCAACTTGTTGTGCTTGATGGGCTATTTGGAGATACCCCTTTAGCCCTTTTTCTCCCAGGTAAACATTTAAAGAAAAAACTTCTCCCTGATTACCCAGAACACAGCAGTATCCTATTTCACCAGTATCAGGATTCTGGACTCCGAATACATCCCCGTCATACATCCATTTCCAGCATTCTAAATCTCTAAAATCTACTGCTGCCTGATATAGTTCTTTCCATTCTTTTAAGGTCGGTTCAACTCTTTTACTTGTACTCATATAATCCTTTCTTTTTTTACTTCTTATTTTTCCCTTGTTACTATCCGTTATTAACTACCTCCCACATCCCGAACCCTTGTGAGTTTTTAGAACCCAGTCCGGTATCATAGGAAAATTCAATCAGCTCAGATGATCCGGTTAATTGATATATACCGGTCCAGCCTTTAATAACAGTATCCTTATAAAAACTGACTATGTGATTATTTTGGGGAGTAACTTTAAATGGTTCTATATAAAATTTTTTATGGTCCGGTTCTTTTGCATAAAAAGCAATATATTTTTTAATAATATTATTATGTATCATTTCATTGAATTCTTGCTCGAAAGGGCTATAATAATATGTTTTCTTACTCTTACCGTCATTTTTATACAGGGTGCTGTAGACAGTAATGGGGGAGAGGATTTTTATTTTTATGGTATTATCAAAAGATTTATTTTTATACACCTCAATAGAACTGATAAAAAGCTGGTTGTTGCCAATTTTTACCTCGCCATGCTTCATAATTTTTTCTGCCAATGACTGCGTCAGAATATTATATGGTGTAGCAAAAATCAAAGAAATGGGACTTTTAAATTGAATTGTCTTATCTTTTTTATTAATCCGAAAGGAACCCTGGAGTCTTGAAAAAACAAACATTCTGAATTCCCGTTTTTCAAAAGCAAAACCTTTTTTGTGTAGTTGGTTAGCTAATGTATTGGAAATAGTATTATAGATCATACTCTGCACCTGATAGCTGTAGCTTATAGGCAAAGTAATATCTCTGTCCCTTGTTTCTAAAGTTAATTTAATTCTCATTTTTTTCCTCTTAATATCTTTTAAAAGGTGCGAGAATTAACTATATCAATCCTTAAACGTTTAGATTCTTTTAAATTTAGTAGATTAGGTGGATCAATTTGAAAAGTCTGTACTCAATAAGTTTATACTGAAATCAATTATATTTACGGCTGGAACAATTAGTTTGTTCTTTACTATTAGTTTGGTATTTTAATTAATACATCCTATGCCTATCCACTATTTCTTATTCCCTATTTACTCTTCTTCATCCAGATATGCTATAGCTTCTGCTTCGGTCCGGAAATGCTTTGCCTGGTATTTGGATTTGGATAAGCGGTCGATCTGCATACCCCCGATGGGAGAATCTCCTACTACCCGGGCAACTTTACTTATTCCGGCAGCTTTATCCATTTCTGTCATTTCAGCTATTATATCTTGAGCTTCCTGAGAGGCTGGTTTAAAGTTAATTGCATAAGTTAAAGTAGTAAAACCAGGTTTACATTTTTCTATTGCTTTCCTGTAGGCTTCTTTTAGTTCTTTTGCTTTTTCTACATCTAAACTATTGGGAAATCTGATATAAATACGGTTTTTTTCCGGATCTACTTTGGTTAAGCCTTCCATATGTACTGACAGAACATCTTCATCACTGTCCAGATACTGTTCTGCCTCATTCAGGGTCCTGAAATGTTTGGAAGGATAACTGGTGTTGGATTTAGCAATTCTGTTGATCTGCATAGCTCCGAGGGGTGAATCACCTGTTACCCGGGCAACTTTTTTAACTCCTCCTTCTTCTGCAGCTTTGGTCATTTCATGAATGATATCCTGAACTTCAGGAGAACTTGGTTTGTAATTTTCAGAAAAGGTTACTGTAGTAAATTTAGGTTCACACTGAGAAATTGCATCCTTGTATAAATCACGTAATTCTCTGGCCCTTTCAGGTGTCATAAAACCTTTGAAATAAAGGTAAATACGATTTTTATCTTTATCAATTCGGACTCTCTTATTATTTTCCATGTCCTCCTCCTTTTTTATAAAAAATAATTAAATAATTTTTTTACCTGACATGGTTTCTGTCTTATATTCAAGGATTTTTTAGTGTAATGAACACATCAAAGATATTTTTTTCAAGTAATTAATGTTTCAACTGTCCCCAAATAGTTCATCCAGTTTTTTACGGGCTTCTTTTGCTTTTTTGTTTCTAAAATCTAATTTTCTTTCCGATGGTTTGAAATAGGAACAGAAATTTGCCGTTTCTTTATCTTTTACAAATTCTGCCTGTGGTTCCCGGCATTGATGATAGGCGGATTCTTTAAAAAATTTACAGTTTTTGCAGCAGTGTAAAGCAACACCGCAACTCGTACATTTTTGTTGACGTGTGATTCGTTCTGATATTTCAAGCTCTGTTCCACAATTGTAACAAAACATAGGATATCCCCCTTTTTTACATCTTTACAATTTGTTTTACTGCTTTTGAAAATCCACTCTTATCATTTGATTTTGTTACAGTAAAATTATTTTTTATTTCTTCCGGAGCGTTTTCCATCACAAAAGAAATGTTTGCCCATTTGAGAAGATTCAGATCATTGTAATCATTCCCCACAGCTAATGATTGTAACTCTGATACTCCGAGTCTGTTGCAAAGCCATTGGGCAGCATAAGCTTTTGAAATTCCCGGAGATAGCAGCTCGATCCAGTGAGTTTTGTGATCAAGAGGAGAAGTGGTGCGAATAACACAAATTTGTTCAATATTTTTCTTGATTTTTGATACGGTGTGTTCTCCGTCAGATGTAATAACAATTATTTGACTTGCAGGTCCGAACTCTTCAAGATTATCAGAAATTGGTTCAGCAAATTCTTGATAAAGTTTAATTCTATTGAAAAAATCAGGATTTTCCCTGCCGGTGTGGTAAAAGCAGAATTTATGATTCTCCGGGATGGGATACTGCACCATAAAATCCAGGTCCATGGAAATCAGCTTATGCCCTACTTCTGCTACCTGCTGAGAACTCATTTGACTGGAGAAAATAATTTTTTTACTTTTCCATTCCATGATACCGGCACCGCATGAAAATATCAGATAGTCCAGAGGAAAATCCATGGGAAGTACTTTTTTCAGGGAAAAAAAAGATCTGCCGGTGGCAATAACAGTATAAATTCCTCTTTGCTGCAGCTGGTGAAGGATTTGAATATCATCCTTTCTGATATTGCTGCTGGAATCAAGTAAAGTGCCATCCAGATCGGATATAACTATGTTGATATGATTTGAATTTCTTACTTTTTCTCCTGGATTCATTTTGTATACTACCAAAAAATAATATAAAGTATAACTACCAGAATAATGACTACTGCACCTAATTTTTTTACTAAACCAGGGGTTTTCATATCAAAATCTTTTCTCTCCGGCATTTTCACAGGTTCTTTTAGAGGTTTTACAAGGGTAATAATTCCCATAACAATAATTATAATAATAAAGGTAATGGCCATACGGTTAAGAAAGGCAATTTCTACCAAGGTTAAACCAATTTTTTCAAAATAGGGCAGGGTGCCACAAAAGATTAAAAGTATTCCATATAGTATGGGATTTAAAATCAGAGCAACCACTCCTGCCTGTTTGGGAGCCCGTTTTATAATCAATCCAAAGGCAAAGGCAGCCAGAATACCAGGTGATATGAATCCCTGAAATTCCTGAATATAGGTAAAAATTCCTTTTAAAGCAGGACTGTTAAGATTGGGAGCTATTATACAGCCGATCAAGAGAAATATCAGGGTAGAAATTCTACCAGTAGTAACTATAGTTTTCTGAGATGGATCCTTGTTAATAAACCGCTTAAAAACATCCATGGTAAAAATTGTAGAAGCTGAGTTCAACATAGAGGCCAGGGAGCTCATAACTGCCCCCCCGATAGCGGCAAAAATAAATCCCCGAAGTCCTCCTGGAATTAAATTTCTTATTATTAAGGGAAATGCAGCATCAGTTGTGGCCTCAGCACCAGCCATTTCTGACTTGAATAACTGCCAGGCAATGATTCCGGGAATAACAATGATAAAGGGAGTAAGAAGTTTTAGAAAAGAGGCAAATATAACTCCCAGCTGGCCTTCTTTTAAACTTTTGGCTGCCAGGGTTCGCTGAGTTATGAATTGATTTACACTCCAGTAGTAAAAATTTGGCAGCCATAATCCAAACACCAGCGCGGTCCAGGGAAGTACCGGATGATCAGCTGGCAGTATCATGTGAAGTTTGTCTTCATTTGCAGTCAGGAAGTTTGACACACCTCCTACTGCACCCAATCCAATAATCAGGGTAATGACTCCCCCAATAATCAAACTGGACCCGAAGAAAAGATCTGCCCAGGCTATACCTTTTAAGCCTCCCCACACTGTATAGATAGCTGCAATGATTCCCACCAGCCATACAGAATTAGTCAGGGTGACTTCTATACCAAAAGGAGTGGTGCCTTCAAACAGGGTTTTTATGGTAAGCCCTCCTGAATACAGTACTGATGCTACCAGAACAAACACATAAATTAACACAGTATAAAAAGCCATAAGATTTCTGGCTGTTGGTGAATAACGGTATTCCAGAAATTCTGGAAAAGTATAGATACCAGTTTTTAGAAAATGAGGAAGAAAAAATAAGGCCACAATAACCATAGTTATTGCTGCCATCCATTCATAACTTGCAATGGCCAGTCCAGCAGAGCCTGCTCCCTGGCCGGACATTCCCACAAACTGCTCAGTGGAGATGTTGGCAGCAATCATTGAGAGACCTATCAAGGGCCAGATTAATCCTCTGCCTGCCAGGAAGTAATCTTCTCCGGTTTTTTCTTTACGACTTTTATACATACTGAAGATTACAACCACACTTAAAAATGCAAGAAAAATCAAACCGTCGTACCAGTTAAAAGTAATATTTGACATTTGTGTGCTCCTTTTTTAAATCATTACTAAAATTTCTGTAAATATGTATATGTCGTTATATTATATCAGCTATGTTTTTACCCCACAAAGTGTTTTCAGCTCTATACTTTTTTGTTTGTATTAATTTTTAAAGATGTGTAAATAATTTCAACTTGTTTGACTACAAGATACAAAATAAATTTAATTTCTACAAAAAAAAATAAAAAATACTTGCATTTTATTTTTTTAGCTTATATATTTAAATATTATAAATAATTTTTTTCATATATAAAATAATATTTACTATATACAATACAGGTAGACTCACTAATCTACAGGAGGGTCTCATGGAAAAAGAAAAAGGTAATATCAAATTATCAATAAGGGTGAATTTTATCTGGCTGGGAGTATTTTTTTCTGTTTTTTATTGGACATTAGAATCTATCAGAGATGTTGTTACTTTTGAAAGAGGCACATTTTTTGAAAGGTTTTTCATTCCGGATGTTATTACTATCTGGATGCGTCTTCTGATCGTTTTTATCATTATGCTTTTCAGTGCCTATGTTCAATCCTTAAAAAATAAAGCTTATCAACAAAAAACTGATCTTGAACAAGTGCTGACCAATGTGAAGCATATTTGGATAAGTATAGGATTTGGGGCATTATACTGGGTACTTGAATCTTTCAGAGATGCTGAGGTGTTGAAGTTTAAGAATATTATAAATCAGATATTCCTTCCCAGTGCTGAAAAGTTTTTTATGAGAATTCTGGCGGTATGTGTGCTGGTACTGTTCAGTATCTACATTAAAAATTTGATAGATGCCCGTAAAAAGGCAGAAAAACAACTCCGGGATCTGAAAGATAAATTTGTTTCAAAAAAGCAGGAAGAAGCTGATTTATTAAAGCAAATGAATCAATCTCTGCGTGAAAAGTTGCAGCTGTATGAAACCAAAAGAAAAGAATTGGAAAAGAACCTGAAGCTGCAAAGAAACTCTATTTTAATTGTACATCATCAGTTGAGAGTAACCACTCAAAATCTTTTAAGATTGTTTGAAACCAAATACTCAGAAACCGAAGATAAAGGTATTACATCTTTATTAACAGAGATAAAGACTCAACTGTATACCCTTTCATTGATCTATTCCAGACAATATAAAGAACAAAACAGTAACAGAATTAAATTTAAAACCTACCTGGAAGATCTGATTAAATATCTTTCTTCTTCAAATTATATTCATACACTGGGCCTTTTTATGGATAATGAAATTTTGCTTCCCATACAACAGGCAGCACCAATTTCACTTGTTTTAAATGAACTGATGCAATTTTCTTTCAAAAAATTACAAGCCCAAAATGATATAAAACTTTTTATTCAAAAACCAGATGAAGAACTTATGATTAAAATCCGTCATTCTGATAAAGAGGCGTGGCAGGGATTTGATGAGAAAAACAAACATTTTCAGTGGGTTAAGAATATTATTGAGGATAATCTCAATGGTAACTCCTGGATTGCAAGGAGTAAATTCGCCGAGCTGAATATTATTTTGCCTGTAAAAAGGTAATGTATTATCTGTAGTTAAAGAATAAAAGATAAAATTACTTAAGACTTCCGGTTGATAAATTCAACCTGATAATCTTCAGCAAGTTGTATTGTTGGAATTAAGACTATAGATGAGGCTTAAAAAATAATCTTTATTCTCCTCTTTTGTCACATTTTTTCGGAAGTTAAACTAAAAATCCAAAAATATGACTACCTCTGTTTTCTGCAGTGAAATAATAGGTAATTACTATAATTTTTTTTACTATATTCTGTTTTTTATTATGATCAATACTTTTTCAAGGCTTCATTTTCTCAATGCCTCAATGTAAAAATTATATATATGGATCAAACCATCTCTTATTAGAGTTTTTTAAAAAATATATAGATGAGTGTAGATTTTAATTTAAAAATTTTTATATTTAACTGAGATAGAATTTGTTAATAAGGAAATGGAGATTCAATATTGTCAGATAATAAATATATCATTGGGATAATCTCGGTGGTTTTACTTTTAACTGCTTTTTTGTGGGTAACTTTGGATATTCTATCCCCTTTGTTTATCGGGATTCTTTTGCTTTTTATGCTGTACCATTTTAAAGATATAGCATATGCCAAACCTCTTATTCTATGCGTTTCGCTGATCCTTTTTTTTTGGATTCTTCTGGAAATTAAATCTATACTCTTTCCTTTTATCATATCATTTATTTTAGCTTACTTGTTTAATCCGGTTACTGACTGGATGGAGAAACTAAAAATACCCAGAATAGCAGGAACTTTAGTATTATTGGTACTGACTTTTGGAACTATTATAGTTATCGGTATTTTTCTTCTTCCGGGATTAATTAAAGAACTGCATACTTTAATAAAGAAGATCCCGGAAGTCGGAGCTAATCTGCAGCATTTCTTAATGGATAATCTCACTAAAATTGTTGATACCTTTAATATTGAATCCGGAGACCTGGAGAAGAGTTTATCCAAAAAACTGCCTCAAAGTATTGAAAAAATCCTCTTAAGTATATTATCAGGGTTGACAAGTGTGGGAAGTTTTCTGGGAAAATTATTATATATTATTCTCATACCTGTATTGACTTTCTATTTTCTGAAAGATCTCGAAAGAATCAAAGACTGGTTTGTTAATATAATACCTGTACAACATAAGAACTATATATATTTCTATGGATGGAGATTCAACAGAATTTTAGGAGGGTATCTGCGGGGGCAGCTGATTGTCTGCATAATTGTTGGTACGCTGACCGGAGTTGGTTTTGCTGTTTTAAACCTCCCTTTTGCTCTGCTTATCGGAGCTCTGACCGGACTGCTGAATATTATTCCCTATATCGGATTATATCTCAGCCTTACCCTGGCTCTGCTTATAGGATTGCTGACCCCGAATATCATTGTGTCCATGATTAAAATTGTAGCAATATTCCTGTTTGTACAGGGGATTGAAGCCTATATAATTTCTCCTAAAATAGTGGGACAAAGGGTGGGGCTCCATCCCATAGCTGTAATTCTCTCCATATTAATATTCTCCAATCTTTTTGGTTTCTGGGGGTTGCTTATCGGGGTTCCTTCAGCAGCAGTGATAAAATTTCTCATGGATGAGTGGAAAAGGCATCAGAAATGGAAATCTATACGTGAAAAAAATGCAAGCATTACAAATTAAAAGTATTGATCCTGCAAGCAATGGTCAGAGTAAAGGACTAAAAGCAGGAGACAAAATAGCGGCTGTTAATGATCATCCGATAACAGATATTATTGATTATTATTTTTATTCCAGTGATACTCCGTTAAAGATTAAAATTCTCAAACCGGATAACAACATTGTACAGTTAAAAGTAAAAGACCCTGCTGATTTAGGACTGTCCTTTAATCCCATACAATTCAGAAAATGCGGAAATAACTGTATATTTTGTTTTATAGACCAGAATCCTGCGGGGATGAGAAAGAGCCTGTATGAAAAGGATGAGGATTATCGTCTTTCTTTTCTGTATGGAAATTATGTAACCCTTACCAATGTGAGCCGGGAAGATCTGAACAGAATTGTAGAGCAGAAGTTGTCTCCGCTGTATGTTTCCATCCATGCAGTTCAACCACCTGTCCGTAAAAAATTACTTGGTGTGAAAAAAGATGATCATCTCCTGGATAAAATTTCTTTTTTAACCAATCATGACATCGAACTTCACGCTCAGATTGTACTCTGTCCCGGGATAAATGATGGAAAGATTCTCCAACAAACCATAGAGAAGTTATCCCAATACTATCCCGCTCTTAAAACTCTGGCAGTTGTTCCGGTGGGATTAACCAGATATAGAAAAAATCTTCCTTTTATTCAGCCGGTCACTCAAGCTGTTGCACGGCAGGTGCTTTCTCAGGTTCATAAATTGCAGGAGAATTTTGAAAACACGATAGGAACCCCTTTTGTTTTTTTAGCAGATGAGTTTTATCTTTTATCCGGCAGTTCTCTTCCTCCTGAAGAGCATTATGGTGAATTTTATCAGGTTGATAATGGAGTTGGACTCACCCGTCACTTTATACATGAATTTACTCTGGCAGCTGAACAATTTCCTGAATTATGTACAACGCAGCGAAGGTTGATTTTTATAACAGGTGAGATGGCCTGCCCGGTGATAGAAAAACATATTCTCCCTGTTTTAAACCAGATCAATGGACTTTATGCAGAAGCATATGCGGTTGAAAATAAATTTTATGGTTCATCTGTCACGGTCAGTGGTCTTTTAACCGGGAAAGATATTATTGATACATGTACCAGATTTGAGCAAAGAGGAGAAATACTTCTGCCTGATAATTGTATAAATAGTCAGGGTTTTTTTTTGGATGACCTTACTATTGAAGATATGAAAAGAAAATTACAACAAGAAGTACGGGTAATCACTAACGTGGAAGATATAATCTAAACATGGAAAAACCAGTAGTAACAATTGTTGGACGTCCCAATGTTGGAAAATCAACGCTTTTTAATAGAATAATTCAGAGAAGAGAAGCAATTGTTGATGACCGCCCCGGAGTAACCAGAGACAGAAAAGGAATTGAGACTGAATGGGAGGGATATGCATTTGTTCTTTTTGACACCGGGGGATTCATACCCAAAACCAGAAATATTATGGAAGCAGGGGTAACCAATCAGGTTAAGGCTGCCATTGCCGAATCTGATCTTATTGTCTTTATGGTGGACTGCCAGACCGGTATCACTGACTTTGATGATGAAGTGGTAAAAATTTTAAGAAAAACCAACAAAGATTCACTGCTGGTGGTAAACAAAGTTGATTCTGTGGAAAAAGAGGCCTATGCTTCTGAATTCTATAATTTAGGATGTGGTGAGCCCATATTAATTTCAGCTGCTGCCGGGAGAAATATCGGAGATCTGCTTTCAGAAATTGTAGCAGGATTGAAAAATAAATTTCATCAGGATATTCATTCCGGGGAAGGATCAGAGAACATTCAAACTGAGGATGAAGTTATAAAACTGGCTATTGTAGGTCGTCCTAATACCGGCAAATCAACCTATATTAATAAAATCTTAAATCAGGAGAGGCTTTTAGTAACTGAGATACCAGGGACAACCAGAGATTCCATTGATATAGGTATACAATTTCAGGGAATAAATTTTTTGGTTATTGATACCGCAGGCTTGCGGAAGAAGCCAAAAATCAATGATACCATTGAATACTACAGTTCTCTGCGAACAGACCGGGTGATCAACAAATGTGATGTAGCTGCTGTATTTATGGACGGTTCTCAAGGATTGACAAGTCAGGATTTGCATGTAATGAGGAAGGTTGTTGATGCTGAAAAAGGAACTATACTTGTTGTTAATAAATGGGATCTGATAAAAAATGATGACCAGATACTGCAGAATTTAGAGATTGATTTAAGTTATAAGTTAAAGGGATTCAACTATCTGCCAGTTATTACTGTATCATCTTTACAGGGGATAAGGGTTTATAAACTTTTAATAAAAATTAAAGAAATTTTCAATCAAAGAAAAAAAAGAATCTCTTCACCTGAATTGAATAAGTTCCTTAAGCAATTAAACCGGAATTATCAGCCACCTGCAGTAAAGAACAAACTAGTCAGAATTAAATACGGCTGTCAGACAAAAGCTGGTCCGCCGGAATTTGTATTTTTTTCCAATCATCCCCAACTGGTAAAAGAAAGCTATAAACGTTTTTTGGAAAACAAAATCAGAAAACAATTTGGATTTGAAGGGGTGCCGTTTTCCCTAATCTTTAAAAAAAGTGGTGAATGAAAACCATAAGTTACATTGTATCGTTTCAGTTGGATTTTAAAACAACCGGTGTTGTTTATTTTTGTAAGATTGGAAAAATTTTATTATATACTTAAAGATGAAAATACTGCACTATAACAGCTGGTTTGAGATGCTGCTTGTTGTCTACTGCTTTTTATGTGCTGTTTTTTATACTGACTGGATTTTTTTATATCTGCGGGGTGATGTATATATACTGTAAGGAAATATAAATGAAATGAAAAAAATTTTTATTACATTATTTTTAATTATAAATGTATTCTGTCTTAAGGCCGGAGCACAACAATTTACTGAAACAGTGCGTAAACAAGTTAATCAAAAAGAAATATCGCAAACCGATGCTCTTTTTTTACAGGCTGTAGCAATGTATGCTCCGGATAAATTACCTGTTGAATATAGAAATTTAGATTTCGAGGTTCAAAAGTGTGGGTTTGGATTACAGACTCAGTTAAACATTAATTTTAAAAAATTTTCACACTCGCAAAAAGAATTTTTGAGTTCATACCTTTCTCGTCCGGATTTACCTTATTCGTATATCTCTCCCAGTTCACTTTTTCAAATACATTATACTACTACAGGATCAGACGCAGTACCAACGGAAGATAAGAATGGGTCCGGAATTCCGGATTATGTAGAAGAGGTGGCAAGGACCATGGATTACAACTACCAAATTGAAGTTTTATCAATAGGATTGAATGAACCGCCTGTTGATAATACAGACGGACCGGAATGGGATGTGTACATTAAACACATACCCAATTATTACGGCTACACCTCTTTTGATACAAAAATCTCTTCCAATCCCGCAGTCTGGACATCGTATATTACTATTGATAATGATTACACCCATACTCCTACCAGTCTTTTTGATGGTATGAAAATCACCACTGCGCATGAATTTTTTCACATGATTCAGCTGGGATATAATTTTCGCAATGACGATATTTTTCTTATGGAGGTTGCTTCCACCTGGATGGAAGATGTGATATATGATGATGTTAACCAATACTGGGACTATCTTGGTTCTTTTTTCCAGTCAACCAATGTTGCTTTCAATACATATGACGGACTGCATGAATATGGTCTTTGCATCTGGTTTCATTTTTTGGAAAAAAGACTGCAATCTATAGATTTTGTAGTAGATATCTGGAATTATATAATTGATTACCCGGCTGTACAGGCTTTGGATCAGTTTCTAAATGATTACGGAACAGATTTCCAGAATGAACTGACACTTTTTTATGCATGGAATTATTTAACCGGTTCCCGGGCAGATACCTTAAATTATTATTCGGAGGGAAATTTTTATCCGGAAATCCAGGATAAAAATTTAGATGGCAGATATACTATCACTACAGACACTACCATATCAGATATAATTGTATCTACAGGGGCTAAGTATTATAAATTTATATTAAAGGATGGAACCAGTATTGTTCTGGTCCCTGTAAATACAGATACAGTTGCATTTTATAATTATAATAAAGAATTTACCATGAATATTACACGGAAAAGTGAAAATATTTATCAATATTACCTGGGGCAGGGTATGTATCTTAATCTTGCCTCTGAAGAAGGTGGTATATTTAAGGGAACAACAATTATCCAGAAGCCTGATAATACCCATAACATGTTCTCCGTTGATGCGGTTTCTCCTGAACTTCTAAAAAGCGATGATATATCTGCCTGTTATCCCAATCCTTTTATCATAGAAGAACATGGTTATGTTTCCATACCTTTTGAATTAGAGCAATCAGGTGAAGTTAAAATTAAAATTTTTACTCCCTCCGGATATCTGGTCTGGGAGAACAGTTCCTTTTTTATGGGATTGACTTTTTTCAAGTGGGAGGGCAGAAATATACAGGGAAGAAAAGTGTCAGGAGGAATTTACACCTATGTCATTACCTCTGGCAATAAAGTACTGCGTCAGGGGAAAATTGCGGTGATCAATTAATATTTAGCCTTATTTTGTTATATTTGATACCATTGCATTGACTTTTATAATTTTTTTTTATATTTTTTGTGCACGTACACGATATAATAATTTTTATTTACTCTGAATAAAACAGGGATTATTTAAAAAGAATAAAAACATAATTTACTTAAAATTGTAAAAATCTAATAGTAAATTTCAAGTTATTATGAGAAAATTTACAGGGACAATTTTTGACATAAAAAAGTACTCGATTCATGACGGTCCGGGAATCAGGACAACAGTATTTTTCAAAGGATGTCCTCTGAGATGCTGGTGGTGTCAGAACCCTGA